>NZ_JBEXOS010000076.1:0-37696 GCF_040611655.1 Streptomyces sp. NPDC006552 | reverse complement strand
CACGCGCTTCTCGTAGCCCGCGTAGGTGTGGATCACGTACCACTCGCCGGGCAGGCCGCGCAGCTCGTCACGGAGGGCGGCGACCGGGTCGACGGTCACCGGCCCGGACCCTCCGCATCACCTCGACCGCCTCGTGCCGGAGCGAATCCCGCGGCCCGTCCTCCGGCGCCGCCACGAACTCCTCGGGGTCCCGCCCGTCCCGGTGCAGCACGAACCGCTCGGGATGGAAGAACCCGGCCGGCACGTCGATCCGCCCGGCGGACCCCGTCACCGAGGCCGTCACCCCCGTACCGGAGTTGATCGCGCAGTGCAGGACGGCCTGCGCCCCGCTCGCCCAGGACAGCAGCATCCCGGTCTGCAGATCCACGCCCTCCTCGGAGAGCACCGCCCGCGCGGTCACCTCCGCCGGCTCCCCGAGCAGCAGCTGCGCGAAGGACACCGGGTACACCCCGAGGTCCAGGGTCGCCCCGCCGCCCTGCGCGGGGTCCCGCAGCCGGTGGGCGGGCGGGAACGGGCCGGCCAGGCCGAAGTCGGCCTGCACGGTACGCACCTCACCGATCGCGCCGTCGTCGACCAGCGCCTTCAGCCGCCGGATCAGCGGATTGCAGTACATCCACATGGCCTCCATCAAGAAGAGGCCGCGCGAGCGAGCGAGCGTCACCAGCTCCTCGGCCTCACGCGCGTTCAGCGTGAACGCCTTCTCGCACAGCACCGCGCGCCCCGCCTCGAGGCAGAGCCCGGCCGCCTTCCGGTGCGCGGTGTGCGGCGTGGCCACGTAGACCACGTCCAGGGAGTCGTCCGCGGCGAGCGAGGCCCAGTCGCCGTAGGCCCGCTCGATCCCGAACCGTTCCGCGAAGGCCTTCGCCGAGGTCTCGGACCGGGAACCGACCGCCACCACCTCGGCGTCGGGCAGATCGAGCAACCCCGCCGTGAACGACGCCGCGATCCCTCCCGTCGCGAGAATCCCCCACCGCACACGCTCCGCTGCCATCCCTGCCGCCTCCGTCGTCGGTCCCGGTCACTCCGTCGAGCTGAGAGCATAGGTAATCGCACGTACGGCCGGGAGAGACGAAAGGGAACGAGGGGCGACGGGATGGCGGAGAGCGGACCTACGGGGAGCACCACGCGGACGGCACGGCAGGTGCCGGGCGCCCGGCCGACAGGCCCGACTCCCGTACCGAAGACGGCCGTTCGCACCGGCGCCCTCGTCACGTTGGTGCTCGGCGGGCTGACCGCGGTGCCGCCGCTCTCCATGGACATGTACCTCCCGGCCCTGCCCGAGGTAACGGGCGCCCTGCACACCTCCGCGGCCACCGCCCAGCTCACCCTCACCGCGTGCCTGACCGGGATGGCGCTGGGCCAGCTCGTGGTCGGCCCGATGAGCGACAAGTGGGGCCGCCGCAGGCCCCTCATGACCGGCCTGGTCGTCTACATCCTCGCCACCGCCATCTGCGCCCTCGCGCCGAACGCCGCGCTGCTCGTCGGCTTCCGGCTGCTCCAGGGCCTGGCGGGCGCGGCCGGCATCGTCATCGCCCGCGCCGTCGTGCGCGACCTCTACGACGGCGTCGCGATGGCCCGCTTCTTCTCCACCCTCATGCTGATATCCGGCGTCGCCCCGATCGTCGCGCCCCTCATCGGCGGCCAGATCCTGCGCGTCACGGACTGGCGCGGCGTCTTCGTCGTGCTCACCGCCATCGGCATCGCGCTCACCGCGGTCGTCGGCCGGTTCCTGCCCGAGACCCTCCCGCCCGGGCGGCGCCACTCCGGCGGCACCGCCGAGGCGCTGCGCACCATGCGCTCCCTGCTCGCCGACCGCGTCTTCACCGGCTACATGATCGCGGGCGGCTTCGCGTTCGCCGCGCTCTTCGCGTACATCAGCGCCTCGCCCTTCGTCATCCAGGAGATCTACGGGGCCTCGCCCCAGACCTTCAGCCTGCTCTTCGGGCTCAACTCGGTCGGCCTGATCGCCGTCGGCCAGCTCAACGGCAAGGTCCTCGTCGGCCGCGTCAGCCTCGACAAGGTCCTCGCCACCGGCCTGACCCTGATCGTCCTGGCCGCCGCCTTCCTGCTCCTCGTCGCCACGGGCGCGCTCGGCGACCCCGGTGACCTCGGCGTCGTCCCCGTCGCCGCGGGCCTCTTCGTCCTCATGGCGTCGATGGGGCTCGCCACCCCCAACACCAACGCCCTCGCGCTGCTGCGCACCCCGCACGCCGCCGGCTCCGCCTCCGCCCTGCTCGGCACCTCGTCCTTCCTGATCGGCGCGGTCGCCTCGCCGCTCGTCGGCATCGCGGGCGAGCGCACCGCCGTGCCGATGGCGCTGGTGCAGCTCGTCTGCGGGCTGGCGGCGGGCGTCGCCTTCCTGGCACTGTGCCGCCCGTGGCAGCACGCCGCCCGGACGACGAAGGAGGTGACGGAGCGCTGAGCTCCCCACGACTGCGCTACGGCACCCCCGAGCGGGCCGGTCTGGACGCCGGGCAGATCGCCCGGCTCGTCGAGGACGTGCGCCTGCTCACCGACGGTCCGCGCCCCTGGTGCGCGGGGGCCGTGGTGCTCGCCGGGCGCGGCCCGGTGATCGCCGCGCAGGACGCCTGCGGCTGGGCGGTGCGGTACGCCGCGTACGACGAGACGGCCGGCCGCGGCCTCGGGCTGCCGTTCGCCGCCCGCGTCCCCATGGCCGCCGACACCCCCTTCGACCTCGCCTCGCTGACCAAGCTCTTCACCACGATCGCCGCGGTGCAGCAGATCGAGCGCGGCACGCTCGGCATCGACGCGCGGGTCGGCGCCTACCTCCCCGAGTTCACGGCCGCGGCCGAGTACGGCGTCACCGTCCGCGGCCTGCTCACCCACACCTCCGGACTGCGCCCCGAACTCCCGCTGTACGCGGCCCCGGACGCCGCCTCCCGCCTCGCCCTGCTGCGCGCCGAGGCGCCGTCCTCGAAGCCGGGGGAGTACGTCTACTCCGACCTGAACATGCTGCTCCTCCAGCACCTCTTGGAGCGCCTGACCGGCCGCCCGCTCGACGTCCTGGTCCGCGACGGCATCACCCGCCCCCTCGGCATGACCGCCACCTCGTACGGGCCGCGGGCCGGCGCCGCCGCCACCGAGGACCAGCGCCGCCCCTGGGCCAAGGCCGACCGCGGCATGCTCCGCGGCGAGGTGCACGACGAGAACGCCTGGGCGCTCGGCGGCATCGCCGGCCACGCCGGACTCTTCGCCACGGCGTACGACCTGGCGGTGCTCTGCCGGACCCTGCTCAACGGCGGCTCGTACGGCACCGCCCGTATCCTCGGCCCCGACTTCGTCGACCTGATGCTGACGGCGCCCGGGCTCGGCTTCCGGATCGACCAGCCGTGGTTCATGGGCGAGCTGGCCGGCGCGGGGGCGGCCGGGCACACCGGGTTCACGGGCACGTCCCTGGTGCTCGACCCGGCGACCGACACGTTCCTGGTGCTGCTGGCCAACACGGTCCACCCGCGCCGCCGCCGCGCCGACAACGTGCCGCGCGCGGCCGCGGCGACCCGGCTGGCCCGAGCGGTCACGGGCCCGCCCGGCTCCTGACCCCGGGCATCTAGGATGCTCCGGGTGAACGCCCCGAACCGTCCCGCGCCCCCCGCCGCCGAGCCCGCCGAGACCCTCCGCTCGGCACTGGCCGGGCTGCTCGCCGGGCTGCCGCCCACGCAGGCGGCCCGCGCCGTGGAGCGGCTGATCGCGAACTACCGGGGCACCACCCCGACCGACGCGCCCATCCTGCGCGACCGGGCGGACGTCGCGGCGTACGCGGCCTACCGGATGCCGGCCACGTTCGAGGCGGTCGCCTCGGCCCTGGACGCCCTGGCCGCCGCCGCACCCGCCGACTGGGCGCCCGGGGGCCAGCTGGACATCGGCGGCGGCACCGGCGCGGCGGTCTGGGCGGCCCGCGCGGTGTGGCCGGGGCAGCGCCCCACGACGGTCCTCGACTGGTCGCAGCCCGCGCTGGACCTCGGCCGCGAACTGGCCGCCGCGGACGGCCCGTTGCACGCCTCGGTCCGCTGGGAACGCGGCCGCATCGGCGCCGGCGCGGACCTCGGCGCCCATGGCCTGGTGACGATCTCCTACGTCCTGAAGGAGCTGACGGAGAGCGACCGCGCGGCCGTCGTCGACGCCGCGGCCGGGGCCGCCACGGACGCCGTCGTCGTCATCGAGCCCGGCACCCCCGACGGGTACGCCCGTGTCATCGCGGCCCGGGACCGGCTGATCGCCGCGGGCCTGCACATCGCGGCCCCCTGCCCGCACAGCGGGCCCTGCCCGATCGTCCCCGGCGAGGACTGGTGCCACTTCTCCGCCCGGGTCAGCCGCTCCTCGCTGCACCGCCAGATCAAGGGCGGGTCCCTGGCGTACGAGGACGAGAAGTTCTCCTACGTCGCCGCGACCCGCTTCCCGCCGGCCCCCGCCCCCGCCCGGATCGTCCGGCGCCCCCAGCTCCGCAAGGGGCAGGTCCTGCTCGACCTGTGCGTTCCCGAGGTCGCCCTGACGAGGACGACGGTGACGAAGAAGCACGGGGCGGCCTACAAGGAGGCCCGGGACGCGGACTGGGGCGACGCGTGGCCGCTGCCGCGGGGGTGACGGGTTTCCGCCCGGGGCGTCGATGGAGCTGAACGCGGTGTTGCCCGGGGCCGCGGTGGGGATGCACGCGTGGCGGCCGCGGGTCCGGTGGGGCTTCTCGCGCAGTTCCCCGCGCCCCTGGAGATGCGCACTTCGTGCGCGACCTCCATCGGGGAAGCTGCGCGGGGCGCATGCCTTCAGGGGCGCGGGGAACTGCGCGACCAACCACGACGCGCCCGCGCCCGGGGGCAAGGAGACGCCCCCACGGCGCGGGCACATCCCTCGCTCAGCGGAGCTCAAGCGTGCAGCACTTCACGCTGCCGCCCCCCTTCAACAGCTCCGACAGATCCATCGCGACCGGCACATACCCGCGCTCCCTGAGCGGCCCGGACAGTCCCACCGCCCCCTGCGGCAGCAGCACGTGGCGGCCGTCCGAGACCGAGTTCAGGCCGAAGGCCACCGCGTCGGCCTCCTCGGCGATCAGCGCGTCGGGGAAGAGCCGGCGCAGCACGCCCCGGCTGCCCGGCGAGAACGCGGCCGGGTAGTACATGACGTCGTCCGTCCTGTCGTCCAGGACGGCGAGCGCCGTGTCCAGGTGGTAGAAGCGCGGATCGACCAGGTCGAGCCCGATCACCGGCCGCCCGAGTACCTCCTGGGCCTCCGCGTGCGACAGCGGCGACGCCCGGAACCCGCGCCCCGCGAGCACGTACGAGGCGGTGACGGCGAAGTCGCCCTCGCCCTCGTTCACATGGACCGGTTCGTGCACCTCGGCGTAGCCGTGGGCGCGGAACCACTCCAGGTGGGCGGCGGCCTCCGCCGCCCGCTCGGGGTGGGCGAAGCGCGCCCCGAGCACCCGGCCGTCGACGACGGTCGCCCCGTTGGCCGCGTAGACCATGTCGGGCAGTCCGGGCCGGGGAGCGAGCACCTCGACGGTGTGGCCGAGCGCGCGGTACCGGTCGCGCAGGTCCTCCCACTGCGCGAGGGCGAGAGGGACGTCGACGGGTTTCGCCGGGTCCATCCACGGATTGATCGAGTAGGTGACCTTGAAGTGTGCCGGTGGGCACATGAGGTAGCGCCGGGGTGTGGCGCGACGTCCGGTGGAACTCCCGCGATACGGCTTACGCAATGAGGGCTCCTCACAACCGCAGGGACTGGTGCGCCCATGGTGCGGTCGCGAGCGCGTCCGGGGATGTGCACCGAACGGGTGGTTTGCGGGGCAACGGCGGGTCGCGACAGCCCTTCCGAGACGGCACGTCTCGCCTCGCTCGCTGCTACATTCGAACCATGTCAGCCACGCCCAGCCGCGCCCCGAAGAAGACGGTCCCCGACTCCACCCGCCGCAGCGAGCGCTCGCGGCGCGCGATCTACGATGCCGCCCTCGCCCTGGTCGGCGAGATCGGCTACCCCCGGACGACGATCGAGGGCATCGCCGCCCGCGCCGGTGTCGGCAAGCAGACGATCTACCGCTGGTGGGGATCGAAGGCGCAGGTGCTCATGGAGGCCTTCATCGACCTCAACGAGCACAACCAGCGGGCCGCGGCCGAGGGCCACCCGGGGGTGCCGCTCGACCCGGTCGCCCTGCCCGACAGCGGCGACCTGGAAGCCGACCTCAAGGTGGTGCTGCGCGCCACCGTCGACGAACTCCTCGACCCGCGCTTCGACGCCCCGGCCCGCGCCCTCGCCGCCGAGGGGGTGGCCAGCCGCGAGTTCGCCCGTGAGTTCGTCGCCAAGCTGCTCATGCCCGGCCTCGACCTCTACGCCGCCCGGCTGCGCGCCGCCCAGGACGCCGGCCAGGTCCGCCCGGAGGTCGATCCCGAGATCGCCCGCGACCTCTTCTCCGGGCCGCTCGCCCAGCGGTGGCTCCAGGAGACCGGCCCGCTCGACCACGCCTACGCCGACGCGCTCGTCGAGTACGCCCTCTACGGCATCAGCGCCCGCCCGGCGCACCCCGGGGCGTGAGCGCGAGCAGCCCCGGCGCGTTCGTGATCACCCCGTCGCAGCCGAGCCGCAGCACCCGGTCCCGCTCCCGCGGCGTGTTCACCGTGTGCGCCCACACGTGCGGCACCCCCGAGCGCACCGCCCGCAGCAGATCCGCGTCGCGCGCCGCGTGGTCCATGTCCAGCACGTCGACGTAGGGGGCCCACAGCGCGGGCCGGTCGGTCCGCATCTGGCGTGCGGAGCGCCACAGCTGGGTGAGCAGGCCGAGCCGGTGGGCGCGGGCGGCGACGGCCGGGCTGTTGGAGTTCACCAGCACCGAGCGGGTCAGCCCGCGGGCCCGGATCAGCCGGGCGAGCCCGGTGAGGCCCGGCGGGTCCTTGGCCTCCAGCATCAGCACGCTCCGGCCGCCGAACCGGTCGAGTACCTGGGCCACCGTCGGCGGCGGCTCCGGCAGCCACAGGCCCGGCAGCGCGCCGTCCGGCCGCAGCCGCACGCGCCGCCACCCCGCCCGGTCCAGCGCGCCGGCCGGTCCGTGCGAGTAGGTCGTCCGGTCCAGGGTCGGGTCGTGCAGGACCACGAGCGTGCCGTCGCGCAGCATCCGCGTATCGAAGTCGAGGATCTGCGCGGTGCCGCGGGCGAAGGCCGCGGTCAGCCCCGACATGCTGTTCTCCGGCACTTCCAGGGCGCCGCCGCGGTGCGCGGTGTACACGACGCGGGGCAGGGACTCCAGGGTGAGCGGGGCGCTGCCGCCCGTGAGCGGGGGTGCGAAGGCCAGCACGGTCAGAGAGAGGGCGCCGACGAATCCGACGACCGGCACGGTCCGGGCGGCAAGGAGGGCCATGGCCCCACGGTAGGCACGCAAACAGGTTCATTCAGGACAATGACACCCAGTGGCCCCTCCGGGAGCGGGATGGTGGGACCATGGTGGTCCGGGGCTCATCCGGCACCCGGCACGGCGATGTGTGGTGAGGGGATAGATGGGCGCGGAGCACGGTGACAGCGCACGCTCGGGTCCGGGCCGGTTCGCCCGGTGGCTGAAGTCGGCCAGAGCACCCAAGGAGACCCGGGCCGACGAGGACCGCGAGCCCCTGCTCCTCGCCGCTGCCGCCGCCGGACTGCCGCTCGCCCCGGCCGCGTACCCCGCCGACTACCGCTGTTCCTGCAACCGCATCGGCTGTCCGACCCCCGGCCGGCACCCCGTCTCCTTCGCCTGGCAGACCCAGTCCACGACGGACCGCGGGCAGATCGAGCGCTGGGCCCGCCACCAGCCGGCGGCCAACTTCATCACCGCGACCGGCATGGTCCACGACGTCCTGGACGTACCGCTGGAGGCGGGCCGGGAAGCGCTGGAGCGGCTGCTGTCGCGCGGCATCGACGTCGGGCCCGTCGCCGACTCCGGCGGCGAGCGCATGCTCTTCTTCACGGCGACCCGCGGGACGCCCGAGGACGAGGACGAGTGGTGGCCCTGCGAGCTGGACTGCCACCCCGAGACGATGGACGAGCACCCCGGGATGCGCTGGCACTGCCGCGGCTCGTACGTCCTGATCCCGCCGGCGCGGCTGCCCGCGGACCGCTCGGTGCGGTGGGTCCGCGGCCCCGAGCACCCGCTGCCGGACCCGCTGACCCTGCTGGAGACCCTCACCGACGCCTGCGCCCGGCACGCGGGAGCGGAGCCGGACTACACCTCGGCGTGGCCGTAGACCGTCCGTGTGCCGCCGGCGCCGGTCCGGCTCACGACCCTTCGGCGGTGGTGATCCCCTCGACCCGGTTCAGCACCCGGACCCCGCCTTCGGAGCCGCCGGCCGGGACGAGCGCCGCCTGGTTGGAGACGAATCCGTACGTCGCCGACTGCTTGGCGTCGCCCGACATCAGCGCCTTCACGCTCGGACTCATCGCCGGCAGGTCACTGCCCGCGAACGCGGTCTGCTTCTCGAAGCGCCGCGTGGCGAAGAGGACGAGCGCCCCGCCGTCCGCGGTGCGCAGCGCGACGGGCGCGTAGTCGCCGCCGGAGAGCGGCTCGTCGATGAACTGCGTGGTCAGCCCCGGCCGCGACTCGTTCTTCTCGCGCGCCGCCCGCCACTGGGAGGTGTACGCCCCGGCCGCGAACCCGGCCCCGCCCTTCTTCAGGTACCGGGCGTACGCGCCGCTCAGGTCGCCGGGCCGCATCGCGAGCCCCTTCGCGTCGGCGGGCACGGCCTCGCCCCAGCCGTCCGCGTCCTTCTTCAGCGCGGGGAAGGTGTCGCCGCGGAAGACGGTCAGATACGAGACCGCCCAGGGCTCCTGGACGTCGTCGCGGGTGAAGACCATGACCCACCGGGAGCCGGCGACTCGGTTGTTGGCGCTGTCCGTGACGAACCAGCGCGGCCAGCCCGCCTTCTTGGGGACGGTGATGTGCGTGTCGGTGAGCTTCAGCGGCTTGTGGGCCGGATTGCCGCCGGGGTGCACGACCCGGCCCGCCTTCAGCTTGGCCGCGTCGATCGCGCCGAGCGCGCCCGTGACGTACTTCGCGTCGGCCGCCCGGTCGTAGGTGCGGTCCGCCTTGTTGTAGGCGGTGACGAACGTGTCCAGGGCCCGCGCCGCCCGCGCCCGCGTGGTCGTCGGCACCACCTCGAGCTCGCCGTGCACGGTCACGCAGCCGCTCGCCGTGAGGGACAGCACGACCGCCGCCACCGCTGCCGCGACGGGCCTGCCGGGCGCAATCCGGAACTCGCTCATGACGTTGTTCTCACCTTCCCCTTCCCGGGGCCGAACCCTACCGGGAAGAGGGAGCACCCAGCGCCTCGCCCCTGCGGGACAGCAGCCCGGGCGGCGCGAGGAACAGGGCCAGGGTCGGCACCAAGTACACGCACCAGACGACGACTTGGAGGACGGTCGGGTCCGGCTGGAAGTTGAGGACACCCTTCAGGAGCGTGCCGAGCCAGCCGTCGGGCGCGATCGTGGAGCTGATGTCGAACGCCAGCGTGTTCAGCCCCCCGACGAAGTCGGCCTCCTGCAAGTCGTGGAAGCCGTACGCGAGGACGCCCGCGGCCACGACGACCAGCATGGCGCCGGTCCAGGTGAAGAACTTCGCCAGGTTGATCCGCAGCGCGCCGCGGTAGAACAGCCAGCCCAGCAGCACCGCCGTCGCCAGGCCGAGCAGCGCGCCGGCCACCGGCTCCACCGTGCCGTCGCCGGTGGCGTGCACGGCCGTCCACACGAACAGCGACGTCTCCAGGCCCTCCCGGCCGACCGCGAGGAACGCCGTGAGGACCAGTGCGGCCGTCCCCGTGCGCAGCGCCGCGTCCAGCTTCCCGTGCAGCTCCGCCTTGAGGTGCCGCGCGGTGCGCCGCATCCAGAACACCATCCACGTCACCAGGCCGACGGCGACGATCGACAGCGAACCGCCGAGCGCCTCCTGCGCCTTGAACGTCATCTCCTGCGAGCCGAACTCCAGGGCGGCGCCGAACGCGAGCGCCAGGCAGACGGCGGCGCCGATGCCGAGCCACACCGGCTTCAGCGCGTCCCGGTGGTCCGTCTTGACCAGGTAGGCGATCAGGATGCAGACGACGAGGCTGGCCTCAAGACCCTCGCGCAGTCCGATCAGATAGTTCGCGAACATCTCTCAGGCCCCGTTCTCGAAGAGGCCGCGGCCCCACCAGTCCTTGGCGTCCCGCACGCCCGGCGGGACCGCGAAGACCGCCGAACCCACGTGCTGGATGTACTCGTTGAGCGCGTCGCCCGCGGCCAGGCTCCGCTGCACGGGGATGAACCCGGTGCGCACGTCCTTCTGGTAGGCGAGGAAGAACAACCCGGCGTCCAGCCGGCCCAGGCCGTCCGTGCCGTCGGTGAAGGAGTAGCCGCGGCGCAGGATCGTCGCGCCGTGGTTGGCGTCGGGGTGCGCGAGCCGCACGTGCGCGTCCGGCTTCATCGCCTTCAGGAACGGCTCGTCGCGCTCCTTGGCCCGGCCGACCGGCGCGCCCTCGCCCTTGTCCCGCCCGAACACGTCCTCCTGCTCCTGCAGCGAGGTGCGGTCCCACGTCTCGATGTTCATCCGGATCCGCCGGGCGACGAGGTAGGAGCCGCCGCTCATCCAGTCCGTGCCGGACGCCCACACGTGCGCGTCGAGCCGCTTGGTCTCGGTGCCCGCGATGTTGCGGGTGCCGTCCTTGAAGCCCATCAGGTTGCGGGGGGTCTGCGCGCCCGGGGTGGTCGATGACGTCTTGCCGAAGCCCAGCTGCGACCAGCGGACGGCGACCTTGCCGAAGCCGATGCGGGCCAGGTTGCGGATGGCGTGCACGGCGACCTGGGGGTCGTCCGCGCAGGCCTGGACGCACAGGTCGCCGCCGCTGCGGTTCTTGTCGAGGTTGTCGCCGGGGAACTTGGGCAGCTCCACCAGCGCCTCGGGCCGGCGCCCGGATATCCCGAACGCCTTCCCGTGCTTGTCGAAGAGCGAGGGCCCGAAGCCGATCGTCAGCGTGAGCCGGGACGGCTTGAGGCCGAGCGCCTCGCCGGTGTCGTCCGGCGGCGCCTCGGCGAGCCCGCCGTACGCGCCGTCGCCGACGGGCCGCCCCTCGGTCAGCAGCGCGGCGGCCCGCGTCCACTCCTTGAGGAGCTGGACGAACTCCGCGCGGTCGCCGGTGGTCACGTCGAAGGCCGCGAAGTGCAGCCGGTCCTGCACCGGCGTGGCGATGCCCGCCTGGTGCGCGCCGTGGAACGGCACCGCGCCGCCCGACTCGGCGGCCGGTTCCATGGCGTCGTCGTCGGAGCGGGTCAGCGCGGCTGCCCCGCCCGCGGCGGCCGCGCCGAGCGCGAGCCCGGCGCCGCCGACCGCGAGCAGGGAGCGCCGGGACGGGGCGGCGGAGGTGTCCGGCACGGCGGATTCCTCGGGGGTCTCGGTGGTCTCGGGGTCTGTTCCGGTCATGTGCTGCCTACTTGACGACCGCGGCGGCCAGCTTCGACAGCGGTTCCGCGAGCGCGTTGACCGCGTCGGACAGCCGCTTCTGGTCCGCCTTGCCGACCTTGTCGTAGGAGACGAACTCGTAGGAGTCCTTGTCCTTGCGGTAGGTGTCGAGGAGCTTGTCGAGCGCCGCGAACTCCTTGTCGAGCCGCCCGGTCAGCGCCGCGTCGTTCTCCGCCGCGACCGGCTTCAGCAGCCCGTACGCCTTCTCGGCGCCCTCGACGTTGGCCTTGAAGTCGACGAGGTCGGTGTGCGAGTAGCGCTCCTCCTCGCCGGTGACCTTGCCGGTGGCGACCTCGTCCAGCAGTTCCTTGGCGCCGTTGGCCATCGAGGTCGGGGTGATCTCGGCGCGGCCGACGCGGTTCTGCCAGTCCTTCAGGTCCTTGTCGAGCTGGCCGGCCAGCTCCTTCTCGCGGCTGCCGATCTTCTTCTCCTGCCACAGCGCCTTCTCCAGGCGGTGCCAGCCGGTCCACTGCGTCTTCGGGTCCTGGCCGTCCTCGAGGCCGTCCTCGCGCACGTCGACCTTGGGGTCGATGTCGCCGAACGACTCGGCGACCGGCTCGGTGCGCTCCCAGCCGATGCGGGAGGGGGCGTAGGCCTTCCTGGCGCCCTCCAGGTCGCCCGCGCGGACCGCGTCGGTGAAGGTCTTCACCTTCGGCAGCGTCGCGTCGGCCTGCTCCTGGGCGTACCGGCGGTAGGCGGCGACGGCGCTGTCGAGGCGCGGGTCGCGCTTGACGGCCTTGCCGCCGGTCGCCGTCACGTCCTGGCGGTGCCCCTTGCCCTTCATGCCGGGGATGCAGGCGATGCGGTAGGCGCCGCTCTTCACCTCGGCGGTCAGGGTGTGCTTGGTGCCGGGGCCGATGTTCTCGCGCTCGGAGACGATGCGGTCGTCGGGGAAGAGGATCTCGACCTCGGTGACGCGCGAGCCCTTGTTCTCGACGGCCAGCTCGACGTGGCCGGAGGGGAACTCGGTCCGCGACACCTTGCAGCTGTCGTCGGTGGCGGTCACCGCGATAGCGCCGGAACCGCCCTTGGCGTCGCTCTTCTCGGTGCAGCCCGTGACAGCGGTCAGGGCCGCCGCCGTGGCGAGGGCGGTGGCGGCGGAGAGACGGACGGCTCGCATGCGGGCTCCAAGAAAGTACACAGCAGTACTAAGGCGGCCCTAACTTATATGAGGCTTCCCTTAGCGCTACCCACTCGTCCCGTGATTCAGCTCTCACGTCGATCCACGGGTCGCGGCCCGGACACGACCGACCCTAGAGCGACCCAACCACTGCCCAAGAAACGGTCAAGCGGCGGCGGGGGCATGCTTCACTGCCCCCGTGAACGACGCGCCGAACGACTCCCCGGCCGAGGTACCGGCCCACGACGTGCTCGCGGTCTTCTGCGGGCCCGACGGCCGGCACGGCAACGCGCTCGGGGTGGTGCGCGACGGAACCCGCCTGCCCTCCCGGGAGAGCCGCCAGGCGCTCGCGCGCCACCTGGGCTTCAGCGAGACGGTGTTCGTCGACGACCCCGAGCGCGGCGTCCTCGACATCTACACGCCCACACTGCGCCTGCCCTTCGCCGGCCACCCCTGCGTGGGAGCCGCCTGGCTGCTGGACTTGGCGGAGCTGGTCGTGCCGGCCGGGGTCGTCGGCGCGCGGCTCGACGGGGAGTTCTGCTGGATCGAGGCGCGCCCGGAGTGGGCCCCGCCGCGCACGCTGCGGCGGTACGGCTCGGCGGCCGAGGTGGACGCGCTCCGGGTGCCGCCGCCGGGGGAGTGGGTCTACGCCTGGGCCTTCGAGGACGAGGCCGCGGGCCGGGTCAGGGCGCGCGGCTTCCCCGGCCGCGGCGACGGGATCGAGGAGGACGAGGCGACGGGCGCGGCGGCGCTGCTGCTCACCGCCCACCTGGACCGCGCCCTCAACATCCGCCAGGGCGCGGGCTCCCAGCTCCTGACGGCCCCCCAGCCGGACGGTTACCTCGAACTGGGCGGCCGGGTCCGCCTGCACTCCTGAACCCGCGCGGGCACCCCTACGCGGCGTCGGCCGCGAACTCCTCACCCAGGGCACGGAAGACCCCGGTGTTCAGAGCGAAAGCGGCCTTGCACTCGGCGACGACCCGCTGCTTGTCCAGCTCGTCCACGGCGATCGCGTCCAACAGTTCGCGGTACGCGCGCTTGAACGCCGCCGGGTTGCCGACCCGCTCGAACACGTAGAACCGCACCCCGTCCCCCTTGTGCGCGAACCCCCAGGTCCGCTCCGCCTTGTCGCGGATGATCTGCCCGCCCGAGAGGTCGCCGAGGTAGCGCGTGTAGTGGTGCGCGACGTACCCGGCCGGCCAGGACCGCGCGCACTCCCGTATCCGGGCCGCGTACGCCGCGGTCGCCGGCAGCGCCGAGACCCTCTCCCGCCAGCCCGTGCCCCGCAGATGCGCGAGGTCGCGCTCCAGCTCGGGCAGGCGCAGCAGCTCCGGCCGGACGAAGGGGCCCGCCACCTCGTCCCGCGCCAGCCGCGCCGCGTCCTCCTCCAGGGCGGCGTAGACGAACCACAGCTGCTCCGTGTAGCGCGCGTAGGCGTCCACGCCCAGGCCGCCGCCGAGCAGGTCGCTCATGAAGGTCGAGGTCTCCGCCTCCGTGTGCTGCTCGTGCGAAGCGGTGCGGATCAGAGTGGAGAACGAGGGGTCCATGAGGCCTCCGCGGACGAAGTCAAGTTAGGGGAGCCTAACCCGACCCGGCCCGGTTACGGCAGTGTCAGGATCTCCGCGCCCGTCTCCGTGACCACCAGCGTGTGCTCGAACTGGGCGGTGCGCTTGCGGTCCTTGGTCACGACGGTCCAGCCGTCGGCCCACATGTCGTACTCGTACGTGCCGAGCGTCAGCATCGGCTCGATGGTGAACGTCATGCCGGGCTGGATCACCGTCGTCGCGTGCGGGCTGTCGTAGTGCGGCACGATGAGGCCCGAGTGGAACGACGTGTTGATGCCGTGCCCGGTGAAGTCCCGCACGACGCCGTAGCCGAAGCGCTTGGCGTACGACTCGATGACGCGGCCGATGATGTTGATCTGGCGGCCCGGCCTGACGGCCTTGATGGCGCGGTCGAGGGACTCGCGGGTGCGCTCGACGAGCAGCCGCGACTCCTCGTCCACCTCGCCCACCAGGTACGTGGCGTTGTTGTCCCCGTGCACACCGCCGATGTACGCGGTCACGTCGAGGTTGATGATGTCCCCGTCCCGCAGCACCGTGGAGTCGGGGATGCCGTGGCAGATCACCTCGTTGACGCTTGTGCACAGCGATTTGGGGAAGCCGCGATATCCGAGCGTCGAAGGGTAGGCACCGTGGTCGCACATGTACGCGTGGGCGATCCGGTCCAGCTCGTCGGTGGTGACGCCCGGCGCGATCGCCTTCGCGGCCTCGGCCATCGCCTGCGCGGCGATCCGGCCCGCGACGCGCATCGCCTCGACCGTCTCGGGGGTCTGCACCTCCGGCCCCCGGTACGGCGCCGGCGCGGGCTTGCCGACGTACTCCGGGCGCCGGATGTTGCCCGGCACGGAACGGATCGGGGACTGTTCCCCCGGTACGAGGACGGTGGGTGACGAGTGCGTCGACTGGCCAGACATGCCAGCGAGTGTAACGAGCGGCCGTGGGGGACCATGGCCCTGAGTGTTCGAAGGAGAGGAGTCGGCCGTGGCCCTGTTCAAGAAGCGGACCGTCGGAAAGCCGGGCGAGTGGTTCTACTGCCTGGAGCACCAGAAGGTCGAGGAGGGGCCCGATTGCCCCGCCAAGGACCGGTTCGGCCCGTACCCGACGCGGGGCGAGGCGGAGCACGCCATGGCCACCGCGCGGGAGAAGAACCTGCAGTGGGAGACCGATCCGAAGTGGCACGACGCCACGGCGCGCGGCGAGGACGGCGAAGGGTAGGCCGCCGGGCGCGGGCCGCCGCCCCCGCGCTCACCAGCGGGCCGGCGGCGGCGCTGTCAGCTGGTCGGCGAGGCGCGAGAGCCGGTCGCGCAGGCCGCGCCGGCCGCGCCCGGTGTGCCCCGCGTTCTCCCCGGCCGCCGCGCTGACCAGGTGCTGCACCGTGTCCAGGTCGAGGTCGGTGGAGCCGGGCACGGTCAGCGCGTCGTGCGCCAGGGCGTGCAGGTCCCCGTTGGCCGGGGGCTCCGCGTCCAGCGCGAGGACCGTCGCCCCGGCCCGCCGGGCGTCGTGCACCCGCTCCAGGAGCGGGGCGCCCGCCGCGTCCGGCGCCACCACGAGCAGCGTCTCGCCGCGCCGGGCCGCCGCGAGCCGGCCGAGGCCGACCGCCAGGTGGGCCGGGTCCTCGGGCCGGGCCGCGTGCCGCACGAGGGTCGGCGCCAGCTCGGGCGTGCCCGACCAGGCGGCCTCGTCCACCAGGTGCGCCGCCAGGTGCCACGGCTCGTACGCCGCGGAGCCCACCAGGAGCAGCCCGCCGCCGTGCGCGGTCACCGAGGAGCGCAGCCCCCCGGCGAAACGGCGGGTGGCGGCGAGCCACTCGGTCCCGGCGAGAACCTCACGCAGCAGGGCTACTCGTACGGCGTCCATGGGGTGGCATGGTGCCGCAACCGGGCCCGCCCGGCAGCCCGTTCGCACCAGGACCGCCCGTACGAGTCACTCCCCGGCCGCGTCCGCAGGGGGGCGGGGGCGGCGGCCGTGCGGGACAGCCGGAGTTCACCCGCCGTTGTCCTGGGCCGGGAACCATGACGCGTATGTCCGCCTCCACAGCGCAGCCCGAGCCGTCGCCGGCGTCCGTGCCCTTCCGCGCCGGACAGGACGGCTACGCGAGTTTCCGCATCCCGGCCGCCGTCGTCACGCCCGACGGCACCCTCCTCGCCTTCTGCGAGGGCCGGCGCTCCTCCGCCGCGGACAGCGGCGACATCGACCTCGTGCTGCGCCGGTCCGTCGACGGCGGCCGCAGCTGGGGCCCGCTCCAGGTCGTCGTCGCCGACGGCCGTGACCTGGCGGGCAATCCGGCCCCCGTCGTGCTCGCCTCCGGACGCGTCCTGCTCGTCCACATGCGCAACGCGGCCGCCGCCACCGAGGACGCCATCCGCCGCGGGCAGATCGCCGACGCGGACGGGCGCCGGGTCTGGGTCACCTCCAGCGACGACGCGGGGCGCACCTGGACGCCCGGCCGGGAGATCACCGCGCAGGTGAAGAAGGCGGACTGGCGCTGGTACGCGACCACGCCCGGGCACGCCCTGCTCACCCGGGAGGGCCGCGTCGTCGTCCCCGCCAACCACTCCCTGCCGCCCACCGGCGCCGACACCGGGACCGAGGGCAAGTACGACGGCGGCCACTGCCTGCTCAGCGACGACTCCGGCGTGACCTGGCGGATCGGCTACGTCGACGACGACCCCGACGGCCGGATCAACGCCAATGAGACCACCGCCGCCCAACTCCCGTGCGGTGAGCTGTACCTCAACACCCGCAACGACTCGCCCGCGCCCGGCACCCGCGCCGACGCCCGCTCCCGCGACGGCGGCGAGCACCTGGTGAAACCCTTCCGGCCGCAGGCCGGGCTCGTCGGACCGGTGGTCGAGGGCAGCCTCCTGCACCTCGGCGACCCGGACGTGCTGCTCTACTCGGGCCCCGCCGACCCGGACCTCCGCGCCCTGATGACCGTGCGCCGCAGCTTCGACGGCGGCACCACCTGGCACCCCGCGCACTCCGTCCCCCTCGACGGGCTGCCCGCCGCCTACAGCGACCTCGTCCGCGTCGACGACGCCACCGTCGGCCTGCTCTACGAGACCGGGGACTTCTCCGCGTACGAGACGATCACCTTCCGGCGGCTGCCCGTGGCCCTGCTCGGCGGGAGGGGAACCGCTGAGTAGGGTCGGGCCATGACTTCCCACGACAGCGCCACGAGCAGCGACAAGAACGCCCCCAAGGCCCCGGCCAAGGACCCCTGGGACCTGCCCGACGTGTCCGGGCTCGTCGTCGGCGTGCTCGGTGGCACCGGGCCGCAGGGCAAGGGCCTCGCCTACCGGTTCGCCCGCGCCGGCCAGAAGGTGATCATCGGCTCCCGCGCCGCCGACCGCGCGGCGGCCGCCGCCGCGGAACTGGGCGAGGGCGTCGAGGGCGCCGACAACGCCGAGTGCGCGCGGCGCAGCGACATCGTGATCGTCGCCGTGCCCTGGGAGGGACACGGCGCGACCCTGGCGGCGCTGCGCGAGGAGCTGGCCGGAAAGCTCGTCATCGACTGCGTCAACCCGCTCGGCTTCGACAAGAAGGGCGCCTACGCGCTCACGCCCGAGGAGGGCAGCGCCGCCGAGCAGGCCGCCGCCCTGCTGCCGGACTCCCGCGTCACCGCCGCCTTCCACCACCTGTCGGCCGTGCTGCTCGCCGACCCGGCGGTGGCGGAGATCGACACGGACGTCATGGTGCTGGGCGAGGCCCGCGCCGACACCGACCTCGTCCAGGCGCTGGCCGCCCGCGTCCCCGGCATGCGCGGCGTCTTCGCGGGCCGGCTGCGCAACGCCCACCAGGTCGAGTCCCTGGTCGCGAACCTCATCTCCACCAACCGCCGCTACAAGGCGCACGCGGGCCTGCGCGTCACGGACCTGTGACGCCGGATCTTTATCCTTTCCGTACGTTCAGGGCGCCTTCGTAGGGCGGCGGAGCATGGGGGAGACTGGTCGGCGAACACCGAGCCGTGCCGTATTGGAGCCGACCCCATGCCCCGCATCGCCCTCTTCGCCCTCGTCGTCTGCGTCCTCGCCGTCGCCGCGGCGGTGGTCTCCTTCGTCCAGGGCAGCTTCCTCGGGATCGTCTGGGTCCTCATCGCGGGCGTCACGTCGAACATGACGTGGTTCTACGTGCGCAAGGCCAAGGCCGAGAAGGCGCAGCGGACGGGGTCGACTACGACTGTGTGAAGGTCGGGATCTCGGGGGTGCCCCGCCAGAACCGGTAGAACTCGCGGCCCCAGTACGTGTCCCACTCGGTGACGCCGAGCGCGCGCAGCACCGCGTCGACCGCGTCGAAGAAGTACCCGTTCACCTCGGGGATCCACAGCACGGCGAAGACCGCGAGCAGTCCGTACGGGGCGAACGGCTCCACCTGCCGCCTGACCTTGTACGACAGCCACGGCTCCAGCACCCCGTACCCGTCGAGCCCGGGGACCGGTAGGAAGTTCAGGATCGCGGCCGTCACCTGGAGCAGCGCCAGGAAACCGAGCGCGTAACGGAAGGTGTCCGGCACCCCGTCCAGCGCGTCCAGCCAGAACGGGGCCGTGCAGACGACGGCGAACGCCACGTTCGTCAGCGGTCCCGCCGCCGAGATCAGGCTGTGCCGCCAGCGGCCCTGAATGCGGCCCCGCTCGATGAAGACCGCGCCGCCGGGGAGCCCGATCCCGCCCATGATCACGAAGACGACCGGCAGCACGATGCTGAGCAGGGCGTGCGTGTACTTCAGCGGGTTGAGGGTCAAGTAGCCCTTCGCGCCGACCGAGATGTCGCCGCTGTGCAGGGCCGTGCGCGCGTGGGCGTACTCGTGCAGGCACAGCGAGACGATCCACGCCCCCGTCACGAAGAGGAAGACGGCGAGGCCCGGCTGGGAGGCGAAGTCCGTCCACACCGCCCAGCCGGTCACGGCCGTCACCGCGACGATGCCGAGGAAGACAGGGCTGATCCTGCGGTCGCCGCGGCGGGATGTGGCGGTGGTCATGGCGGACGGCTCCCGGATTCGCAGATTCGGTTCGATGGCGTGACCGAACGTACCCCGCGCGCAAGCGTCTGGGGGACAGGAGGCGAACCCCGCCAGGGGCGCGGGGAACGGCGCGCCCAGCCACGACGAGACCCGCACAATCCCACCGTCCCGAGGGGCCCCCGGTCAGGGGCGCGGGGAACGGCGCGACCAGGCACGACGTTGCCCGCGCAATCCCACCGTCCTGAGGGGGCCCCGGTCAGGGGCGCGGGGAACGGCGCGACCAGGCACGACGTTGCCCGCGCAATCCCACCGTCCTGAGGGGGTCCCGGTCAGGGGCGCGGGGAACGGCGCGACCAGGCACGACGTTGCCCGCGCAATCCCACCGTCCTGAGGGGGCCCCGGTCAGGGGCGCGGGGAACGGCGCGACCAGCCACGACGAGACCCGCACAATCCCACCCCCGGCCTGAAGGCACCCCCAGGCACCCCACCCGGCCCCACTCCACCGCCGCACCGGGGACAATGTCCCCGTGCGCTACCGCATCCTCGGCACCACCCAGGCTCTCCACGACGACGGCACGGCCGTCCCCGTCGGCGGGGCGCGGCTGCGCGCCCTGCTCACCGTGCTCGCCCTGCGGCCCGGCCGGACCGTGCCCGCCGCCGTCCTCGTCGACGAGGTGTGGGGCGCCGAACCGCCCGCCGACGCGCCGGGCGCGCTCCAGGCCCTGGTCGGCCGGTTGCGCCGGGCCCTGGGCGCCGACGCGGTCACCTCCGAGGAGGGCGGCTACCGGATCGCCGCGCGGGACGAGGACATCGACCTGTTCCGGTTCGAGCGGCTCACCGCCGACGGCCTCCGCGCCCACGCCGACGGCAGCCCGGCCAAGGCCGCCGACCTGCTCGACGAGGCGCTCGGGCTGTGGCAGGGCCCCGTCCTCGCCGACCTGCCCGACCGCACCGCGGAGGCGGCCCGCTGGGACACCCGGCACCTGGACGCGCGGCGGACCCGGCTCGCGGCCTGCCTGGCGCTCGGCCGGGCCGACACCACGCTGCCCGAGCTGACCGCGCTGTGCGACGCCCACCCGCTGGACGAACAGCTCCAGGTGCTGCGGCTGCGCGCCCTGCGCGACGCGGGCCGCACGGCCCAGGCGCTGGCCGCCTACGACCAGGTCCGCCGCGAGCTGGCCGACCGGCTCGGCACGGACCCGGGCCCCGAACTGCGAGCCGTGCACGGCCAGTTGCTGCGGGCGGGCAGCGCGGCGCCGGACGAGCCCGGGACGCCCCCGGCAGCGGCCCCCGCTCGAACCATCGCACCGGGCAACCTCCGCGCCCGCCTCACCTCCTTCGTGGGGCGCGGCGGCGACATCGAGGCGATCCGGGCCGACCTCGGCCGCGTACGCCTGGTGACGCTGCTCGGGCCCGGCGGCGCCGGCAAGACCCGGCTGTCGCAGGAGGTGGCCGAGGGGCTCGCCGCCACCGCGCCGGACGGCATCTGGCTCGCCGAGCTGGCCCCCGTGGGCGACCCGGACGCCGTGCCGGAAGCCGTCGTCAGCGCGCTCGGAGCCCGCGAGACGGTGCTGCGGGGCGCCGGCGCCGAGGAGCTGCGCGCGGTGAGCGAGCGGCACGGCGACGATCCGCTGGTGCGCATCGTCGAGCACTGCGCGGACCGCCGGATGCTGCTCATCCTCGACAACTGCGAGCACGTCATCGGCGCCGCGGCCGCCCTCGCCGAGCACCTGCTCGCCCGCTGCCCCGGCGTCACCGTGCTCGCCACCAGCCGCGAACCGCTCGGCGTGCCGGGCGAGTCGCTCCACCCGGTGGAGCCGCTGCCGGAGCCGTACGCGCTGCGGCTGTTCGGCGAGCGCGGCGCCGCCGTCCGGCCGGGCTTCACCATCGAGCAGGCGCCCGAGGCCGTCGCCGAGATCTGCCGCCGCCTGGACGGCCTGCCGCTCGCCATCGAGCTGGCCGCCGCCCGGCTGCGGATGCTCACCCCGCGCCAGATCGCCGACCGGCTCGACGACCGGTTCCGGCTGCTGACCTCGGGGGCCCGCACCGCGCTGCCCCGCCAGCAGACGCTGCGCGCCGTCGTCGACTGGTCCTGGGACCTGCTGGACGCCACCGAACGCGCCGTCCTCGCCCGCCTCTCCGTCTTCAGCGGCGGCTGCGACCTGGGCGCCGCGGAGGCCGTGTGCGGGCCCGCCACGCTGGAGGCGCTCGCCTCCCTCGTCGACAAGTCGCTCGTCGTCGCCGCGCCCGACGGCGACGACGGCGACGACGACGGCGGGGCGATGCGCTACCGGCTCCTGGAGACCGTCGCCGAGTACGCCGGCGACCGGCTCGACGAGGCGGGCGACCGCGCCGGCGCCGAACGCGCCCACCTCACGTACTACCGCGAACTCGCCCGCACCACCGACCCGTTGCTGCGCGGCCACGGACAGCGCGCGGCCATCGCCCGCATCGAGCGGGACTACGAGAACCTGCGCACCGCCCTGCGGCGCGCCGTCGCCGCGCGCGACGAGCAGGAGACCCTCAGCCTCGTCCTCTCCCTGGTCTGGTTCTGGCAGATGCGCGACCTGCGCAGCGAGGCCCGGCTGTGGGCCGGGGAGGCCGGGGCGCTCGGCCCCGACCCGTTCGCGGAGCCCGCGCAGCCGGCCCCGCCGGTCCACCAGCGCTGCACCGACGTCCCGCCGCCGCTCACCGGCGAACTGCTCGTGGAGGCGCGCCGCCAGGTCCACCTGTGCCGGCTCGGCTACATGGACATGGAGATGGACACCTGGCAGACCGAGGAGGGGCAGGCCCGGCTGCGTGTCATCCGCGAGACCTACCGGGCCGACCTGCCGCAGGCCTGCCGCACCCCCGGCAACATCTGGTACTTCGCCGTCCTGATGACCGGGCAGATCACCAGGATGCGCGCCCTGACCGACGTGACCGTACGCACCTGCCGGGATCTGGGCTACGAATGGGAGCTGGCGCTCGTCCTGCAACTGCGCGCCAACATGCTGGCCAACCAGAGCGACACCGCCGCGGCCGGGCTCGTGGACGCCGACGAGTCGCTGGCCCTGTTCGCCCGGCTCGGCGACCAGTGGGGCGTGGCCGAGGCGCTCTCCTCACGCGGCGAGGCCCACGAGAGGCTCGGCCGGTACAGGGAGGCGGCCGCGGACTACACCCGGGCACGAGGCGTCGCCGAGAGCATGGGCGCCCATGCCCAGGCCGCGATCCTCCAGGTCCGGCTCGGTCAGGTCCGCATCGAGCAGGGCGAGGGCGAGCGCGGCGAACAGATGCTGTGGGAGGCCCTCGACACCAGCCGCCGGCACATGAACGAGGCCCGGCCCGCCGCCCGGATGATGCTCGTCGGCCGGCTCGCCGGCACCGGCCGCACCGCCGAGGCGCGCGAGCAACTCGCCGGACTGCGAAGTGAGTTCAAGGTCGCTGACATCATCTTCTTCCACGGCATGGCCACCGGCATGGAGGCGATGCTCGACGCCGTCGACGGGGACGGCGACCGGGCACTGGCGGGCGCGGCGAAGGCCCTGACCCTCGCGAGCGACCCACTGGCCGCGGTGATCATGCCCCAGCTGTCGGCCCTGCACCTGCTCACCGCGGCGCACGGACTCGGCCTGCGCGCGGGCCCCGGCGACGCCGGGGTCGCCGCCCGGCTGATCGCCGCGTCCGACGCCTCGCTGCCGGCCGGCCACCACCCCGCCCGGATGGAGCGCGAGTGGCGTGCGGACGCCGAGACGCGGGTGCGGGCGCTGCTCGGCGACGACGCCTACGAGCGGGCGTACGCCGAGGGCGGCGGCCTCTCCGTGGAGGAGGCCACCGCCCTGCTGACGCGAACGACGCCGTGAGACCGGCTTCCCGCAAGGACGGGCGCTCAGCTCTTCTTGGTGAACTTGCGGATCGCGACCGGCGCCATGACCACCGTCAGGCCGGCGGTCCAGGCGAGCGTCACCCACAGGCCGTGGGCGACCGGGTACTGACCGCCCAGCATCAGGCCGCGGGCCGCGTCCGCGAGCCCGGACATCGGGTTGTACTCGGTGAAGTTCTGCAGCCAGCCCGGCATCGACCGGGTCGGCGCGAAGATCGACGAGCCGAACTGCAGCGGCATCATCACCAGGAAGCCCATCGCCTGCACGGACTGCGCGTTCTTCATGGTCACGCCGAGGACCAGGAAGATCCACATGATCGAGGAGCCGAACAGGGCGGAGAGCCCCACCGCGGCGAGCAGCCCGCCCCAGTGGTGGATGTCGAAGCCGACCAGGACGGCGACGATCATCAGGACCGTGGACGCCACCAGCAGGCGCAGCAGCTCCACCGAGATCTTGGCGACGAGGACCGAGGCCCGCCCGATCGGCAGGGACCGGAAGCGGTCCATGATGCCCTTGTTGAAGTCCTCGTTGAAGCCGGTGCCGACGCCCTGGGCGATGTTCATGCTCATCATCGCGACCATGCCGGGGATCACGTACTGCACGTACTGCTGCTGACCGCCGCCGAGCGACTGGCCGATCGAGCCGCCGAAGACGTACACGAACAGCAGGGTGAAGACGACCGGCATCAGGACGGCGTCGAACATCGACTCCGGGTCCTGCTTGATCCAGAGCAGGTTGCGGCGGATCAGGGCGCCGGTGTGGCGCAGGTGGCCGCGCAGGCCGATCCGCGGATCGGCGTCGACCGTGATGGTGGGAGCGGCCGGAGCCGCCAGGGTGGTGGCGCTCATACGGCGACCTCCTCGAACGTGGGGCGGGCGTCCTGCGGGGCGGAGGCCTTCTCGCCGGTGATGGAGAGGAACACCTCGTCCAGGCTGGGCAGTTCGGTGGCGATCGAGCCGATCGTGATGCCGCGCGCGGTGACCGCGCCGACCACCGCGGTCAGCTGCTCGTCGCTCAGGACGGGGACCAGCACCGTGCCGGACTCGGCGTCGACGGTGGAGGTGGCGAGCCCGGTCAGGCCCATGTCGTCGAGGGCGGCCGCGAGCGGGCGCAGCTCCAGCGGGTCGGCCGGGCGGACGCGCAGGGTGCGCCCGCCGACCTTCGCCTTCAGCTCCTCGATGCCGCCGCCCGCGATGACCTGGCCGCGGTCGATGACGGTCAGCTCGGAGGCGAGCCGCTCGGCCTCCTCCATGTACTGGGTGGTGAGCAGCACGGTCACGCCGTCCCGCACCATGCGCTGGACCTCGTCCCACACCTCGTTACGGGTGCGGGGGTCGAGGCCGGTGGTCGGCTCGTCCAGGTACAGCACGTGCGGGCGGCCGATCATCGACGCCGCCAGGTCGAGGCGGCGGCGCATGCCGCCGGAGTACGTCTTGGAGGGACGGGTCGCCGCGTCGGTCAGCGAGAACCGCTCCAGAAGGGCGTCGGCGCGGGCCCGGGCCTCCTTGGCGGAGAGGTCGAGCAGCCGCCCGATCATGTACAGGTTCTCGCGGCCGGAGAGCTTCTCGTCGACCGAGGCGTACTGGCCGGTGAGCCCTATCACGCGGCGCAGCTGGCGGGGCTGGCGCACCGCGTCGTAACCGGCCACGACCGCGGTGCCGGAGTCGGGGACGATCAGGGTGGACAGGCAGCGCACGAGGGTCGTCTTGCCCGCGCCGTTCGGGCCGAGCACGCCCATCACGGTGCCCTCGTGGACGTCCAGGTCCACGCCGTCCAGGGCCTTGGTCGCGCCGTAGTGCTTGACCAGCCCCCGCACGGAGACGGCCACCGGGCGGCCGGCCGTGCTGTCGCCGGGGTTCTTGTCGATTCGCGTCATGCCCTCAAGGTGTCAGTCGCCACCGACAATCCGCCGACAGCCGACCGACAGAGCCGAGCGTACGGCGATATATCGCCGACAGGTTGGTCCGCTCCGGCCCGGAACGGCCGCGGCCCGCCGACGGGGGAAGATCGGCGGGCCGCGTTGGTGCCACGGTGGTTCAGGGGCGGATCAGTGCACGGAGTGCTCCTCCTGCGGGAACGTTCCGCCGGTCACGTCCTCCGCGAACGCCCGGACCGCGTCGGTCATCACGCCGCGCAGATCCGCGTACTGCTTGACGAAGCGCGGCATCTTGCCGCCGGTCAGGCCGAGCGCGTCCGTCCAGACCAGGACCTGCGCGTCCGTCTCGGGGCCCGCGCCGATCCCGACCGTCGGGATGTGCAGCACGCGGGTGACCTCCGCCGCCAGCTCCGCCGGGACCAGTTCGAGGACGACGGCGAACGCGCCCGCGTCCTGCACCGACTTCGCGTCCCGCAGCAGCTGCTGCGCCGCCTCCTCGCCGCGGCCCTGCACGCGGTAGCCCTGCGTGTTGACGGACTGCGGGGTCAGGCCGATGTGGGCCATGACCGGGATGCCGGCGTCGACCAGGAGCTTGATCTGCTCGTGCGAGCGCTCGCCGCCCTCCAGCTTGACCGCGCCGACGCCCGCCTCCTTCACCAGCCGCATCGCCGAGCGCAGCGCCTGGACCGGGCCCTCCTGGTAGGAGCCGAAGGGCAGGTCGCCGACGATCAGGGCGCGGCTCGTCCCGCGTACGACCGCGGCCGAGAGCATGGTGAGCTGGTCCAGGGTGACCGGGACCGTGGTGTCGTAGCCGAGGTGGCAGTTGCCGGCCGAGTCGCCGACCAGCATCACGGGGATACCGGCCTCGTCGAAGACCGAGGCCGTCATCGCGTCGTAGGCGGTCAGCATCGGCCACTTCTCGCCCCGCTCCTTGGCGAGGGTGATGTCGCGGACGGTGATGCGGCGGGTGCCCTTGCCTCCGTACAGCGCCTTGGAGCTGCTGTCGGGGGCCGGTGTCTGGGCAGCCTGGAGTTGCGTCATCGCAACGGCTCCTTCATTTCGTCTCGAGGCGCCCTGACGGCGTCCCCGGATCACCTCCATGGTGGCACCGCGTGCCGCTCCCGCGCCAGGCCCCCCTGCCGGGCAATGCCGTCCCGGGCGCTCCCGCGTAAAACCTCGGTAAGGCTTTGCCGCCCCTCTCCGATACGAGACGGTCCCGTATCGAAAAGGGGTTACGGTCGCACACATGACCAGTCCTGCTGTCCCCGCGGGCCCCCGCGTACCGGAGGCCGTGCACCGCCGCAGATGGGCGATCCTCGGCGTGCTCATGCTGAGCCTGCTGATCGTCGTCCTCGACAACTCGATCCTGAACGTCGCGATCAAGACGATCTCGACCCCCGCCCCCACCGGTCTGGGCGCCACCCAGAGCGAGCTGGAATGGGCCATCAACGCCTACACCCTCGTCTTCGCGGGCCTGCTGTTCACCGCCGGTCTGCTCGGCGACCGGCTCGGCCGCAAGAAGGTCCTCGTCGGCGGCCTCGTCGTCTTCGGCATCGGTTCGGCGCTCGCCGCCGAGTCCGGCTCACCGGCCCAGCTCGTCGCCTTCCGCGCGCTGATGGGGCTCGGCGCCGCCTTCGTCATGCCGGCCACCCTCGCCGTCCTCATGAACGTCTTCGAGCGCGAGGAGCAGCCCAAGGCCATCGGCATCTGGGCCGGCGGCGTCGGCCTCGCCATCGCGATCGGTCCGATCACCGGCGGTCTGCTCCTGGACCACTTCTGGTGGGGTTCGGTCTTCCTCGTCAACGTGCCGATCGTGATCCTCGCCGTCGTGCTGATGATCGCGCTCGTGCCCGACTCGAAGGACCCGAAGCCCGGCCGGATCGACCTCGTCGGCGTCGTCCTGTCCGTCGTGGGTCTCGTCCTGCTCGTCTACGGGATCATCAAGGGCGGCGACGAGGGTGACTTCACCAGCCCCCAGGTCCTCGGCACCGCGCTGGCGGGGGTCGCCGTCCTCGCGGCGTTCGTCGTCCACGAGAAGCGCAGCGACCACCCCTCGATCGACATCGGCTACTTCAAGAACAAGGTGTTCTCGGCCGCCATCGCCGCCATCGCCCTGGTCTTCTTCGCCCTGATGGGCGTCACCTTCTTCTCGGTCTTCTACACCCAGAGCGTGCGCGGCTACTCGCCGCTGCAGACCGGCGCCCTGATGCTGCCGCTCGCCGCGGCCCAGCTGATCTTCGCACCGCGGGCCCGGCTCGTCGTCGACCGGATCGGCGTACGGGCCACCACCACGGGCGGCCTCGTCCTGCTCGCCGGCATGCTCGCCGCCTTCACCATCCTCGACGCGGACACCCCCATCTGGATCCTGGAGGTCATGTTCTTCCTCATGGGGACGGGCATGGCGCACGTCATGACGCCGACCAGCGTCGTGATCATGCAGGCGCTGCCGCGGGAGAAGGCGGGTTCGGCGTCGGCGCTCAGCAACACGTTCCGGCAGGTCGGCGGGGCGCTCGGGATCGCCGTCCTCGGCTCGGTGCTCTCCACCGCCTACCGGAACGGGCTCGAGAGCCGCACCGACGGGTTGCGGCAGTTGCCGGCCGGGTTGCGGGATGCCGCCGGCGGGTCGATCGAGGCCACGCTCGGTGTCGCCGAGAAGATCGGGCCCAGGGCGCGGGGGCTGGCCGACGCGGCTGATGCGGCCTTTTTGCACGCCATGCATGTCACTGCGCTGTGGGGGGCGGGCATCGCGGTACTCAGTGCCGTCGTCACCGCGCTGTTCCTACCGGGCCGCACGCCGTCGGCTCCCGCGGCGGCGCAAGGGGACCCGGAGCGCGTCAACGCGGATCACTAGGCCGCACCCTGCCGGGGCCGCTCGCGCGGTGCCCCGAGCGCGGGCAGCACGTTGCCCGCACCCCGGCGGGGCCGGCCGCGCAGTTCCCTTCGTCTGCCGGCCGGTGGGGCTTCTCGCGCAGTTCCCCGCGCCCCTGAGATGCGCACTACGTGCGCCATCTCATCGGGCCCCCTGAGGTGCGCACTCCGTGCGCGCTCACCATCGGGCCCCCTGAGGTGCGCACTGCGTGCGCGCTCTCCATCGGGCCCCCGGGGCAGCGGCGGAGCCGCGTGTCCCTAGGGGCGCGGGGAACTGCGCGACCAGCCCCCACCGGTCCGGCAGCCGGAGAACGGCCCGTTTAGGGGCGCGGGGAACTGCGCGAAGGCCCGTGCCCACAGCACCCGCACCACCCCACCCCGGAACAGCGACCACACCCACCGGGGGAGAATCAACCCCGGGACCAGGCAACCCGCCCGGCCCGGGGGCCAATCGCGGAGGCGCAAGTCGTGGACACGGAACGCCCCGGACGGCAGCCCCGACACGGAGGCGCCCAGAACCCCCCGCCCGACACCCCGACTCCCGCTCCCACCCGCGGCCGCCCCCGCAGCGAAGCCGCCGAGCAGGCCATCGTCGAGGGCGTCATCGCCCTGCTGGAGGAGGGCGTCCCGCTCGCCGAGCTGTCCATCGAGCGGATCGCCCGCACCGCCGGCGTCGGCAAGGCCACCATCTACCGGCGCTGGAGCGGCAAGGAGGAGCTGTTCGTCGACGTCCTGCGCTCCATCGAGGCGCCGGACCCCGAGCTGCCCGGCACCTGCCTGCGCGAGGACCTGGTCCGCCTCCTGGACCATCTGCGCCGCCGCGGCCTGGACATGCGCAGATCGGTGCTGCTGCACAACGTCTTCGCGCAGATGAAGACCCTGCCCCGGCTCTGGGACGCGTACCAGGAGATCGTCATCGAGCCGCGCCGCCGCCTGATGTACGACATCCTGCGCCGCGGCGTCGCCGACGGGGAACTGCCCGCCGGCACCGACATCGAACTCGCCGGCGACCTCCTCACCGGCCCCATGCTGCTGCGCAGCGTCATGCGCACCGACGGCCCCCTGCCCGACGATCTCGCCGCGCGGATCGTCGATCTCGCCCTCGCCGGACTCCGGCCCGGCCCCCGGGACTGAATGTGCGCGTTTCGTCACAGGAAGCCCTTTCGGGCCCGGTCGGCGGAACTCCGGAGGCGGCGCCGCTCGTCCTCGCAGCCGTACGGCCGTCACGGACCCGCGGACGCGGGGGTGTGACGGAAGGGAAAGCCGCCGGACATCGCCTAGGGTTTCCGGGCAGGGACGGCGGGCACGGCAGTGAGGCGACGACGGTATGGCGCAGGCGTACAGCACGGGAGACGGCGACGGATCCGGGCACACCGGACCGGGAGCCCGGCTCCGACGCCTGGGGCACCGGCTCCGCACCGACCGCGGCCTGTGGCGGCGCGGCATCGTCCTCGCGGTCCTCGCGGTCCTGCTCGCGCTCGTCATGCTGCTGCACGCGCAGATCCCCAACAGCGTCGGCAACCTGGGCTCCCTGACCGAGACGTTCCTGCCCTGGCTCGGCCTGTTCGTCCCGGTGCTGCTCGTCCTCGGGCTCGTCCGCAAGTCGGCGACCGCCCTGGTCGCCCTGCTGGTGCCGGTCATCGTCTGGTTCAGCGTCTTCGGCGGTCTGCTCACCGACAAGCAGGGCGGCGGCGGCGATCTGACGGTGGTCACCCACAACGTGAACGCGGACAACGCCGACCCGGTCGGCACCGCCAAGGACGTCGCGGCCTCCGGCGCGCAGGTCGTGGCCCTGGAGGAGCTGACGGCCCGGGCCGTCCCGACGTACGAGAAGGCGCTCGCGGCGGCCTACCCCTACCACTCCGTGCAGGGGACGGTCGGGCTGTGGAGCAGGTACCCCCTCTCGGGGACCCGGCCCGTCAACATCGAGCTGGGCTGGACGCGCGCGATGCGCTCCACCGTCGCCACCCCCCAGGGTGACGTCGCCGTCTACGTGGCGCACATGCCGTCGGTGCGGGTGAAGCTCGACTCCGGGTTCACCGCCAGCCAGCGCGACAAGAGCGCGAACGCGCTGGGCGAGGCGATCTCCGCCGAGCCGCTCGGCAAGATCGTGCTGCTCGGCGACCTGAACGGCACGATGAACGACCGCGCCCTGACCGCCGTCACCTCTCAGATGCGCTCCACCCAGGGCGCCGCGGGCAGCGGCTTCGGATTCAGCTGGCCGGCCGCGTTCCCGATGGCCCGGATCGACCAGATCATGGTCAAGGGCGTCGAGCCGGAGTCCTCGTGGACGCTGCCCGCGACCGGCAGCGACCACCTGCCGATCGCGGCCCGCGTCACCGTCTGACCGGCCCGCACCCGTCACGCCGGTTTCACCGGGGCGCAACCTCGCGGAATAGTGGGCGCGGGAGAGTTTGTTCCGTACGTAAACTTATGCGTGCGGTCCCTCGGTCCGCCCGCGCCACCATTCCCTGCACCCACTTTCATTGGACGATCCCTCATGCCCCTCGCCCTGCTCGCCCTCGCTGTGGGCGCCTTCGGCATCGGCACGACCGAGTTCGTGATGATGGGCCTGCTGCCCGACGTCGCCGACGACCTGCACATCTCGATCCCCAGCGCCGGCCACCTCGTCTCCGCGTACGCGCTCGGCGTCGTCATCGGCGCGCCGCTGCTCGCCGCGCTCACCGCGCGCCTGCCGCGCCGCCGGGTCCTGATCGGCCTCATGGTGCTCTTCGTCGTCGGCAACGCCGTCTCCGCCGTCGCCCCCGACGACCACGCGCTGCTGCTCGCCCGCTTCGTCAGCGGCCTGCCGCACGGCGCCTTCTTCGGCGTCGGCGCCGTCGTCGCCACCTCACTGGTGGCGCCCGAGCGCAAGGCCCGCTCCGTCTCGCTGATGTTCCTCGGACTGACCGTCGCCAACATCGTCGGCGTCCCCGTCGCCACCGCCCTCGGCCAGCAGCTGGGCTGGCGCGCCACCTTCCTCGCCGTCAGCGCCATCGGCCTCGCCGCGATCGCCGCCCTGGCCGCGCTCGTCCCCGCCGACCACGGACACGGCTCCGCGGTGGGCGTGCGCAGCGAGCTGAAGGCGCTCGGCTCCCTGCCGGTGTGGCTCGCCCTCGGTACGACCGTCGCCGGGTTCGGAGCCCTCTTCTCGGCCTACAGCTACATCACGCCGATGCTCACGGACGCCGCCGGATTCGCCGACGGGAGCGTGACGCTGCTGCTCGCCCTGTTCGGCGTCGGCGCCACCGCGGGCAACCTCGCCGGCGGCCGCCTCGCCGACCACTCGCTGCGCGGCACCCTCTTCGGCGGGCTGGCCTCGCTCGTCGCCGTCCTCGCGCTCTTCCCGCTGCTCATGCGGGCGGAGTGGAGCGCGGCGCTCGCCGTGCTGCTGCTCGGCACGGCCGCGTTCATCACGGGCTCGCCGCTCCAGCTGATGGTGATGGAGAAGGCCGCCGCCGCGCCCTCGCTGGCCTCGTCCGCGAACCAGGCGGCCTTCAACCTCGCCAACGCGGGCGGCGCCTGGATCGGCGGCCTCGCCCTCGCCGCCGGCCTCGGCGTCACCTCGCCCGCCCTGATGGGCGCGGCCCTGGCCGTCCTCGGGCTCGGCGTGGCCGCGGTCGCCTATCTGGTCGACCGGGGCCGGGGCCGGGCCGCGTCCGGCCCGGGCCGCCTGGTCGCCGCGCACGTCCCCGCCGAGGCGGAGCCCGCCCGGCGGTGACGGCCGCCGCTACGGCGTGCGGCGGCGCACGCTGTCCCGGATGACGATGTGCGTGCCGAGGAGCCGGCGCCGCTGCCCCGCCCGGTCCGTCCCGTCGAGCGCGAGCCGGACCGCCGTGCGGCCCAGCTCCTCCCCGGGGATGTGCACCGTGGTCAGCCCCGGCGTGATGTCCGCGGCCACCGGGTCGTCGTTGTAGCCGACCACCGAGATGTCCTCGGGGACCCGCAGCCCGTACTCTCCGAGCGCCCGGACCACGGCGGCGGCCACCCGGTCGTCGCCCGCGAAGACCGCCGTGAAGTCCGGCCTGCCGTCGCGGGCGGCGAGCAGGCCGCGGATCGCCTCGTCCCCGTGGAACCGGCCGAACCCGATGCCGTGCAGCAGTGCCTCGGAGCGCGGCACGCCGTGGCTCTCCAGGGCCCGCAGATAGCCGCGCACCCGGGCCTCGCCCGTCGTGTTGCCCGGCTGGTAGCCGATCAGCGCGATCCGGCGGTGGCCCGCGCCCAGCAGATGGCTGGTGATCGCGTGCGCCCCCGCCTCGTTGTCGTACTCCACCACGACCGCGGGCACGTCGGGCGCGGGCGCCGGACGGCCGCACAGCACAAGGCGCGACCCCGCCGCCGCCAGCGACTGCGCGTACTGCGCCATCCGCTCCCGGTACGCCGCGTCCTCCACGACCCCGCCCACCAGGACGACCGCCTCCGCCGCCTGCTCGCGCATCATCTGCACCAGGGCCAGCTCCCGGTCCGGGTCCCCGCCGGTCGACGCGACGAGGGTGAGCCGGTCGTGCTGCGCCGCCTCCTTCTCCACGCCCTGCGCCACGGCCGCGTAGAAGGAACTCACCACGTCGAGCATGAGCACCGCGATGGTCTTGCGGCCCGCGCCCGCCAGCGCCCGCGCGTGCGCGTTGGCCACGTAGTCCAGGTCCTTGGCCGCGCGCAGCACCTTCGTGCGCGAGGCGGCCGAGGTCGGGTAGTTGCCCGCCAGGACCCGGGACACGGTCGCCACCGAGACCCCCGCGCGCGCGGCCACGTCGCGGATCGTCGCCCGGTCGCCCACTGTGAACTCCTTCAAGGTCCGACGGTGCGGAACCGCCCTCGGCCCCGCACCATCATCGCGTGCTCCGCCGCCGTCGCCCGGCCAGGACCGGAAGAGGGGCTCTCAGTGCGCCGCCGCGTGCTCCGCGCCGAACTCCTCCAGGGCCTTGCGGCCGCCCTGGGCGAGCCACTTCTTGTACACACCGTCCCAGTCGGAGAGCTTCTTGCGGCCGGTCACCACCGCCGTCACGCCGTCGTTGACGATCTGGTCGAGGGTGGCGCCCTGCCGGTTGAACGTGTCGGACTGCAGCCCCCACCGGTCGTTGGGCACCATCATCGGCACGACCTTCCGCTGCCAGGCGTGCACCCGCTTCGTCAGCTCCGCGTACCCCGGGTAGTACAGCGGCTGGGGGGCGTCCGCGACCTTGGTCAGGGGCAGGTTGTTCGCCGACTCGACCAGGCCCAGCTCCGTCGCGATCGGGTTGTTGTCCTTGTCGCGCTCGAAGTGCGTACCCTCGATCCCGTAGTGGAGCAGCTCGTACTCCTTGGAGCCGAACGGCGAGGCCAGCCAGTCCAGGACGCGCAGCAGCAGCTTGAGGCGGTCCTTGGGCGCCTTCTTCAGCACGGTGTAGCCGAACATGCCCCGGCTCTGCTGGAACTGCCGGGTGCCGCCGACGGCGTAGGGCTGGGCGAGGTCCAGGGTGTAGGCGTCCTTGATGCCCTGCGCGTTGGAGATCGCGGCGCCGAAGCCGTCCGTCATCGACAGGGCGGTGCCGTTGTAGAACTGCGTCTTCAGATCGACCTGCGAGACCGAGGTGGCCTCGGGGTAGTACGCGCCGGACGCGCGCAGCTTCGCCATGTACTCCAGGGCGGCCTTGAACTGCTCGGTGCCCGCGAAGTACTCGGCCCTGCCGCTCTCGATCCGCCACTCGTTCGGGGCGCCGTGCCAGATGGCATGGGTCTTGTAGCCGAAGTAGCTCGTCGTGGAGGCGCCGAGGCCCCAGGTGCGGTGGCCGGTCGCGGCCTTGGCGACCTGCGCGAAGTCGGCCGCGGACAGGCCCTGTTCGAACCCGGCCTTCTTGAACGCCTCCTGGTTGAGGAAGAGGGTGTCCTGCGGCTTGGGCCGCTCCACGGGGACGCCGTAGATGCGCCCGCCGATCCGGCCCATCCCCTCCCAGGCGTAGGTCGGGACGGCGGCGAGGTGCGGGTAGTCCTTGGCGGCGTCGCCCGACAGGAACCCGGTCAGGTCGGCGCAGCGCCGCTGCACGAACTGCGCCTCGCGCGGCAGCGTGTAGCCGCCACCGATCGCGATGACGTCGGGCAGGTCGTCACCGGCCATCAGCGTGGCCATCTTGGTGCGGAAGTCGGCGTCCGGCACCACGGTGAACTCGATCTCGACGCCGAGCGCCTTGTTCAGCGCCGCCCAGTACTGGTTGTGCGCCGCGGGCTTGGGCGGGGTGCCGTACGTGATGGAGATGATCCGGATCTTCTCCTTGCCGGTGCCGGGCTTCTCGGCGACCGCCTCGACCAGCTTCTGCGGGTAGGAGAGGAAGCCGGCCTGCACCCCCTCGGCGGTCGGCGCGAGGTCGGGGGCCGGGCCCTGGGCGGCGGCGTACGCCGGCCAGGGCGCCGCCTTGGTGCCCTTGTTGCCGACCGAGCCGCCGGCGCTCTCGGTCGAACAGCCGGTGAGCAGGGACGGGACGGCGAGCGCGGCGCCGCCGGTGGCGACGGAGCGCAGCAGGGTGCGGCGCGACATGTTCGCGGACATGGTGAGGAGCCCTTCGGGAGAGGGAGGCCGGGAGAAGACGGGGGAGCGCGGGGCGGTGCGGGGCGCGGGTCAGCTCTTGATGGCGCCGGTGAGCACGCCCTTGGTGAAGTACTTCTGCAGGAAGGGGTAGACCAGCAGGATCGGCACGACGGCGATCACCAGGACGGCCATCTGGGTCGTCTGCGGCGCCGAGACCATGCCGGCCTCGCTCAGTCCGGTGTCGGCGATCTGCGCGCCGCCGATGACGTAGGTCCGCAGCACCTGGGAGAGCGGCCAGTGGTCCGACTCCAGGTAGATCGAGGCGGTGAACCACGAGTTCCAGAAGCTCACCGCGTAGAACAGGCCGACGACCGCGAGCGCGGCTTTCGACAGCGGCAGCGCGATCCGCCAGAACGTCGTCCAGTCGCCTGCGCCGTCGAGCCGCGCCGCCTCGTACAGCTCCTCCGGGATGCCCTGGAAGAAGCCGCGCAGCACCACGAGGTTGAAGACGTTGATCAGGCACGGAGCGATGACGGCCGCGTACATGTTCTCCATCCCGAGCCCCTTGACCAGCAAGAACGCGGGGATCATGCCGGGCGGGAAGAGGAAGGTGAACAGCACCAGGAGCAGCACCGGCTTGCCGCCGAAGACGCCCGGGCGGCTGAGCGCGTAGGCGAGGAACGCGGTGCAGGTCAGTGCGAGCAGCGTGCCGACGACGGTGATGCCGACGCTCACGCCGAGCGCCTTCGTCACGATGCCGCCGCTGAGGATGGTCTCGTACGCGCGCAGGCTCGGCTCGCTCGGCCACAGCACCCAGCCGCCGCCCGCCACCACCTCCGCGTTCGAGGCGAGGGAGGTGGAGACGATCACCAGGAACGGTACGAGGACCAGGCAGAGCAGGACGAGCACGGCCAGGCCCTTGGCGGCCCGGGTGGCGGGGCGCGGCCGCTCCATCCAGGCGGGACGGGCCGGCCGGGCCGGGGCGGTTGCTGTGCGGCTCACTTGTAGACCCCCTGCTCGCCGAGCTTGTGCGCGATGCGGTTGGCGACGAAGACGAGGGCCGCGCCGACCAGTCCCTTGAAGAGTCCCGCGGCGGTGGCGTAGCCGATGTCGCCGCCGACGATGCCCTGCCAGAAGACGAAGGTGTCGAGGACCTCGCCGGCCTCCGGGCCCACCGACTGCCGCTGGAGCAGCATCTGTTCGAAGCCGACGGAGAGGATGTCGCCGAGCCGCATGATCAGCAGCAGCACGATGATCGGCCGGATCGAGGGCAGCGTGACGTGCCAGAAGCGGCGCCAGGGGCCGGCCCCGTCGATCGCGGCGGCCTCGTAGCTCTGCTCGTCGACCTGCATGAGGGCGGCCAGGAAGATGATGGTGCCCCAGCCGGCGTCCTTCCAGATCACCTCGGCGACGACCAGCGGGCGGTAGGCGTCCGGGTTGCCGATGATGTCGACCGTGTGCAGCCCGGTGTCGTTCAGGAACGAGTTCAACAGGCCGGTGTCGGAGAGGACCTGCTGGAAGAGGGCGACCACGATCACCCACGACAGGAAGTGCGGCAGGTAGACGACGGACTGCACGAAGCGGCGCAGTACGTCCGAGGTCAGGCTGTGCAGCAGCAGGGCGATGCCGAGCGGCACCGGGAAGTAGCAGACCAGTTGCAGGACCGCGATGGACAGGGTGTTCCACGTCGCGTGCCAGAAGTCCGGATCGCCGAACATCCGGGTGAAGTTGCCGGCGCCGGCCCAGGGACTGCCCCAGAGCCCGGCGAACGGGTCGTACTCCTTGAACGCCACGACGTTGCCGACGAAGGCGCCGTAGTGGAAGACCAGGAAGTAGACGACGCCCGGAACCATGAGCAGCAGCAGCGTACGACTGCCGCGCAGCCGCTCCTGAAACCCTTTCCACCGCGTCTCGTGGCCGTCCAACGGCCCTTTTGCGTGGTTCTCCGCCCGGTCCGGGGGCTCCACTGCCCCGGTGTCGGGCCTTTCCTTCGCCACAGTGGGCACGGGAACCCCTCCGTCGTCGGATCAAGTGCGGTGGAATCTAAAACGGTTACTACGAACGGTCAACCCCTCTGGCCGCTACTGACCTTGACCAGGGCGCCCGCACTGCCTAGCCTCCTGAAATGTTTGGTAACCGGTTACAGCGCTCGACGCAGATGTGGGGTGGACCCGAGTGACGGCACACCGACCGACCGTGGCCCTGGCCATGGGTGCCCAGGTGGTGGCGGAGGTCTTCCCGCCCGGCCTGCGGGCCCGGCTCGGCCGCGGCACCCGCCTCGCGGCTGCCCCGCTGACCGGCGCGCTCGACGGGCCGGACGCGGCGCCGGTGCTCGCCACGACGGAGATCCTGGTCACCGGATGGGAGTGCCCGCCGCTCACCCGCGAGGTCCTCGCGGCGGCGCCCCGGCTGCGGGCCGTGGTGCACGCGGCCGGATCGGTCCGGCCGATCGTCACCGACGCGGTGTGGGAGCGCGGGCTCGTCGTCTCCTCGGCCGCCGACGCCAACGCCGGGCCGGTGGTGGCCTTCACGCTCGCCGCGATCACCTTCGCGGCGAAGGGGGCGCTGTCCGCCGCCGCGCGGTACGCGCAGGGGTGGCCGGGGTTCGCGGAGCGGACCGGCGCGGACGCGCGGGTCGTCGGGATCATCGGGGCGTCCCGCATCGGACGCCGGGTGATCGAGGCGCTGCGGGCGGACGAGGCGGAGTACCAGGTGCTGCTGTGCGACCCGTACGTCGACGGCGCCGAGGCGGCCCGGCTGGGCGTGGAGCCGGTCGGGCTCGCCGAACTGTGCCGGCGCAGCAGCGTCGTCAGCGTGCACGCGCCGCAACTGCCCTCCACGCGGGGGCTGCTGAGTGCGCGGATGCTGGCCCTGATGCCGGACGGGGGTGTGGTCGTCAATACGGCGCGGGGCTCACTGCTGGACACGGAGGCGCTGGCCGCGGAGTGCGCGGCCGGGCGGCTCTCGGCCTACCTGGACGTCACCCACCCCGAGCCACTGCCCTCCGGGCATCCGCTGCTGACCCTGCCCAACGTCCTGGTGACCCCGCACATCGCGGGCGCCCAGGGGAGCGAGGTGCGGCGGCTCGGCCTGTACGCGGTGGAGGAGGTCGAACGGTATGTCCGGGGGGAGGCATTGCGGGGGTGGACGGAGGCGGAGGACATGGCGCGGGTCGCGTAGCCGTGGCTGGGTACGGGCCCGTCATCCATCCGGGCCGGGGCCCCACCCGGGGTGGTTCTTCGCCTGCGGGTCCGGTGGGGGCGGGCCGCGCAGTTCCCCGCGCCCCTGAGGGGCGCACTACGTGCGCCGTCGTACAGCTGCCGGCCGGTGGGGCTTCTCGCGCAGTTCCCCGCGCCCCTAAGGGCGCACTGCGTGCGCCCGGCGGGGGTTGGTCGCGCAGTTCCCCCCCGCCCCCGCAGGGGCGCCCGATGAGATGGCGCACGAAGTGCGCATCTCAGGGGCGCGGGGAACTGCGCGAGAAGCCCCAC
>NZ_JBEXOS010000075.1:0-40552 GCF_040611655.1 Streptomyces sp. NPDC006552 | reverse complement strand
GGGGCGGTGTCTTCCCTGGTGGGGTCGGAGTTGAGCACGTCCTGCACTGTCGCGGTAGCTGCATAGGGCAGTCAACGCGCGGGCCCTACGTAGTGAGGTCACCCTGGCGTGCGGTCGACCGCGGTTCAGCCCTTGGTCGTACAGGCGGGCAGATCCGCGGTCTTGCCGCTGCGGATGTCCTTCAGGGCGTCCATCGCGTCGCCGATGGTGTCCACCTTGACGAGGGTGAGGCCGTCCGGGGTGTCCTTGGCCGCGGCGGCGCAGTTGTCCTTGGGCGTCAGGAAGTACCGGGCGCCCTTCTCCCGCGCGCCGACGGTCTTCATGCCGATGCCGCCGATGGGGCCGACCTTGCCGTCGTCGTCGATGGTCCCGGTGCCGGCCACGAACGCGCCGCCGGTCAGGTCGGTGGGCGTGAGCTTGTCGACGATGCCGAGGGAGAACATGAGGCCCGCGCTGGGGCCGCCCACGTCGGCGAGCTTGATGTCGATCTGGAACGGGAAGGTGTGGTCGGTCCCGGCCTGGATGCCGACGATGGCGCGGTCGTCCTCCGCCTTGTCCGTCGTGATCGTGACCTTCTGCGTGCGGGTCGCCTCCTTGCCCTCCTTCTCGGCGGCGGCGGCCTCCTTGACGGGCACGACCGTGAAGGCGACGTCCTCGCCGGGCTTGTGCTCGGTGACGAGCTTCGCGACGTCGGCGGGCTTGGTGACCTTGGTGCCGTCGACGGCCTTGATGACGTCACCGGCGTGCAGCCGGCCCTCGGCGGGGCTGTTCTTGACGACCGTGGAGACGATCACCCAGGACTTCACGGGGATGCCCAGTTCGTCCAGGGCGGCGACCTTGGCGCTCTCCTGGGACTGGCTGAACTCCTCGGCGTTCTCCTGGGAGGACTGCTCCTCCGTCTGGCCGTCCGGGTAGAGCGTGTCGTGCGGCACCACGATGCTGTCGTGGGCGAGCCACCCGTAGACGGCCGAGACCAGGTTCATGTTGAAGTCGGCGCTGGTGACGCGGACCGTCGTCATGTTGAGGTGCCCGGTCGTGTCGTACGTCTTGTGGCCCGGGATCTGGATCACGGGTTCGCCGTCGTGGTCCCCGAGCGTGTTCACCGTCGGACCCGGCGACATCTCCGCGTAGGGCACTTTGATGAGCACCCCAGCGCAGAGCAGCGCGATCAGCAGCAAGGTCGAGGCGAGCATCGTCGCGGTGCGGCGTGGCATGGAACGACAGTACGGGACGTGCCTGTCAGCGCACCTGCGGGGCCGAACCCGGCGGCTGCGGGGGCCTGCCAGGGTCCTCCGGCTCGTCCGTCACGCCCCGGAGTTCGACTTCTCCATGACCTCGCGGAAGCGCGCGTAGCCGGTGAGCTCGTTCGCGTCGCCCGCCTTGTGGCGGCGCCGACCCGCCCAGGTGCTCCACAGTGCCGCGCCGACCGCGGCGATCACCGGGATCAGCAGCCACAACAGCGCCGCCATGCCGACCTCCCGCCCCCCATGTGCAACCGCAACTGACTGATCAACAGATTAACCATCCGCACAGTCAACGCTCGCCGCAGGGGTCGGGTTACGCAACCGGAGCCTCAGCAGGCGCCCACCCACTCCTCGGTGCCGTCGGAGAACGTCTGGTGTTTCCAGATGGGTACGTCGTGCTTCAGATCGTCGATGAGCTTGCGGCACGCGTCGAAGGCCTCACCGCGGTGCGGGCACGCCACCGCCACCACGACGGCCAGATCGCCCACGGACAGATCGCCGATCCGGTGGACCGCGGCGAGCGCGCGCACCGGGTACGCGGCGACGACCTTCTCCGCGACGCGCCGCATCTCCGCCTCGGCGGTCGGGTGACAGGAGTAGCCCAGCTGGTCGACATCGGCCCCGCCGTCGTGGTCGCGCACGGTCCCCACGAAGAGCGCGGTGCCGCCCGCGGCGTCGTCCCCGACGGCCCGGAAGACCTCGTCGAGGGAGAGCGGCGTCTCGCGCACGGCGAGCAACTTGATCGGGTCCTGTGCCGCCTGCTCACCGGGGTGGTCGTTCTGCGTGGGTGCCATGGAGTCATCGTGCCGTACGCCGCCGACAACCGTGAATAGCGTTTTCGACCGGCACGCGCGTGTGGTGACTGGAGCCTCCTACAGGCCCGTGTACCTGCTGGCTTCCTGCGGTCCGGCGCACCCGGGGGTCTCGTCCGGCTCCGCGTGCGTCCCTGGGAAAGGCATCCGGGCGTCTCAGATCCGCCGTCGCGCCTTGCGTACCCGTCGCACGACCGCCGCCGTACCCAGCAGCGCCACCGTCGCGCCCGCGGCACCGGCCGCCGTGGCGTCCTTGCGGCCGAGGCGCCGGCCGGCCACGGTGCGCCGTCCCGCCACCTCTTCGAGGAGTTCGGCGAGAACCTCCTCGTTCGTCCACCTGGGGCGCCAGCCCGCGTCGTGCAGCCGGCTTCCGCTCACGACCCACGGATACATCGTGTAGGCGAGGTCGCCGGCCGGGGAGGGCGTCAGTCCGATCCGGTGCAGCCGGGCCGCGGCGCCGAGCGCGACGGCCGACGGAAGCTCCATGCGCCGGATCCCGCTGAGCTCCTCCACCTCCTCCTGCTCCAGCCAGCCGTCACAGCCGACCGTCAGTTCCCCGTCGACCTTCTCCAGGACCGCGTACTCCAATGCGCTGCACAGGTCCTCCACGTGACAGAACTGCCAGGCGGGCCGGGAACCCGCCACTACAAGGAGGCGCGGTGACTCGAAGTACCGCGTCAGCGCCGTGTCCGTACCGCCCACGAGTACCGCGGGACGCACCACGGTGACGTTCAGGCCGGGGTGGGCCCGCGGGGCGCGGCGCGCGAGCCGCTCGATCTCCAGGAGGTCGCCGACGCCCGTGGCCTCCGCCGTGGCGCGCAGCTCCGCGTCCTCGGAGAGCGGCAGCTCGTTGTCGTCGAGCGCTCCGTAGACCATCGCCGAGGTGCAGAGCACGACGCGGTGCACGCCGGCGGCGGCCGCGGCGGTCAGTACGGTCTGCGTACCGCGCACGTTGTAGGCGGTGCGGGCCGCGGCGTCGGACTCCAGGTCGAGGTCGAGTGCCAGGTGGACGACGACGTCCGCGCCGCGCAGCTTCTCGGCGATGGCCGGATCCCGCACGTCCAGAATGTGCCAGGTCGCGTCGGCGCACTCGCCCCGCCGCTCGTCGATGGCGAGCACCTGCTTGATCTCGTCCGAGGCGGCGAGCCGCTCGGTGAGCAGGGCGCCGGTGCCGGACGCCGCGCCGGTGACCGCGACGACGGGGCCGCGGCCGGACGGACTGGTTGAGGGGTTTCGCGCTGCGCGAACCTGCGGATCTGGGGAACTCACCGGGCGTCTCCAGCGGTTGTCTTCAGTACGTGCGTGTATGACGCGTACGTACCAGGAGGCATCCATCCTGCCGCAGGCCATGAGTCGGCGGAGCACCGAGGCCCGATCCCGTCGCGGTGTCTACGCTGGGTGTGTGCAGTCGGGCAGTCGCCGCCGGGTCAGAGACCGGTGGCCTTACCAGCCGAGGAATCCCGTGAGTGACACCCCATTTGGTTTCGGCCTTCCCCCGGAGGAGCCGGACGACGGCGACGAGGGCAAGAAGAAGGACCAGCAGGGCGGTGGCGGTCAGGGACCTGCCAACCCCCTCGGTTTCGGTTTCCCGGGTCTCCCGGGCGCCGGCGGCGCGGGCGGGGACAACCCGTTCGCGGCGATGTTCGGCTCGATGAATCCGAACGACCTGGGGGCGGCCTTCCAGCAGCTCGGCCAGATGCTCTCGTACGAGGGCGGCCCGGTGAACTGGGACATGGCGAAGGACATCGCGCGCCAGACCGTCTCCCAGGGCACGCAGGACGGCGTGAAGGACACGAGCGTCGGCCCCGCCGAGCGCACCGCCGTCCAGGAGGCCGTACGCCTGGCCGACCTGTGGCTGGACGACGCGACGTCGCTGCCTTCGGGTGCCGGTTCCGCGGTGGCGTGGAGCCGCGCCGAGTGGGTCGAGGCGACCCTCCCGGTGTGGAAGGAGCTCGTCGACCCGGTCGCCGAGCGTGTCGGCCTGGCCATGGGCGATGTGCTGCCCGAGGAGATGCAGGCCATGGCGGGCCCGCTCATCGGCATGATGCGCTCCATGGGCGGCGCCATGTTCGGCTCGCAGATCGGGCAGGCCCTGGGCGTGCTCGCGGGTGAGGTCGTCGGCTCCACGGACATCGGCCTGCCGCTGGCCCCGGCCGGCAAGGCCGCGCTGCTGCCGCTGAACATCGAGGCGTTCGGCAAGGACCTCGGCATCCCCATGGAGGAGGTCCGCCTCTACCTGGCGCTGCGCGAGGCCGCCCACCAGCGGCTCTTCTCGCACGTGCCGTGGCTGCGCTCGCACCTGTTCGGCGCGGTCGACGGGTACGCGCGCGGGATCAAGGTCGACACCTCGAAGCTGGAGGACGTGGTCGGCCAGTTCGACCCGCAGAACCCCGAGCAGCTCCAGGACGCGCTGCAGCAGGGCATGTTCCAGCCGGAGGACACGCCCGAGCAGAAGGCCGCCCTGGCGCGGCTCGAGACGGCCCTGGCGCTCGTGGAGGGCTGGGTCGACGCGGTCGTCCACGCCGCCGCGAAGCCGCGTCTGTCCTCCGCCGACGCGCTGCGCGAGACGCTGCGCCGCCGCCGGGCGTCCGGTGGTCCGGCGGAGCAGACGTTCGCGACGCTGATCGGCCTGGAGCTGCGTCCGCGCCGGCTGCGGGACGCCTCGCGCCTGTGGGCCTCGCTCACGGACGCGCGCGGGGTGGACGGCCGGGACGGTCTGTGGGAGCACCCGGACATGCTGCCGACCGCCTCGGACCTGGACGACCCGGACGGCTTCGTCCACCGGGAGCACCTGGACTTCTCGGAGCTGGACGCCATGCTCGGCGAGGCGGCCGGCGGCAAGCCCGCCGCCGGGCCGAATCTCGTCAAGGAAGCGACGGCGGACGGGTCGGACACGGACGGCGTCACCCGTTCGGGCGATGCCGCCGAGCCCGGCACCAAGAGCGACCAGACCGAGAAGACAGACAAGACCGATAAGACCGATAAGACCGACGAGACCGACGAGGGCGACACCGACAAGTGAGTCTGTACGACGACGCGGTCCTCGTGCTCAAGGAGTACGAGGACCAGCCGGAGCTGCGCCAGGGCTATCTGGACCACCTCGCGGCACATGGTGAGGCCGCCATGGGCAAGCCCTGCACCGCGGGTCACCTCACGGCGAGCGCGCTGGTCATCGACCCGGAGCGTGGGCGCGTCCTGCTCACGCTCCACAAGAAGCTGCGGATGTGGCTCCAGATGGGCGGGCACTGCGAGCCCGGCGACCCGACCCTGGCCGCCGCCGCGCTGCGGGAAGCGACCGAGGAGTCGGGCATCGCCGGGCTCACGCTGCTCGCGGGCGGCCCGGTCCGGCTCGACCGGCACGCCATCCCGGGCCCGTGCACCGAGCACCTGGACGTGCAGTACGCGGCGCTCGCCCCCGCGGGCGCGACGGAAGCGATCAGCGACGAGTCCCTGGACCTGCGCTGGTTCCGCTACGACGAGGTCGCGGACGTGGCCGACACATCGGTCGTGCGGCTGGTGGAAGCGGCCCGCGCCCGCCTGTAGGGCACGTGGGCAGGTAAGGGGCGGGCGCCTGGGCGCCCGCCCCTTACCTGCGTCCCGGTGGGGGTCAGCTCCAGGCGTTGCCCTGGTTCTGGCCGTGGGCGCCCTGCTGGCCCATGCCGTACTGGGCCGCGAGTCCCTGGCCGACCACCGCGTTCTGCGGCGGCAGGAGCTCGCTGGGCTGCACGAGCGCGTAACCGTGCCCCATGAAGTTCAGCTCCCAGCCCTCGCCCGTGTTGCCCCGGCGGCGCCAGACGCCCGAGGAGTGGGTCTGCGCCTGCATCTGCACCCGCAGCCCGGTCGACCAGGCGACGACGGCGTCCGCGTCGGCGTTGACGTAGCGGTCCGGCGTGACCTGGAGCATCAGGGGCTGGCCCGAGGTCATCAGCGCGACCTTGCCGTGTCCGGAGATGTTGAGCTGGTACTTGCCGGAACCGGAGATGCCGAACTGGCTGTCGACCGCGATGACCTCGTGGTGCAGGGCCGAGTCCATCGCCAGCACATAGCTGCTGTCGACGGTCAGGCCGTCCTGTTCGACGTCCACGACGTGGATGTACTGGGCGAGGTTCGCCAGGTAGACGGTGCCCTGCCCGTGGCACCGCATCAGGTCGAGGCCCTCGCCGGTGTGCGCGCGGGCGCGGCGCTGTCCGGACGTCTGGATCTCGCCGTCGAACTCCATCAGGCCCTGGTAGGCGACCATCGAGCCCTTACGGGCGAGGATGTCGTCATGGCCCTCCAGGGCGACCCGCAGCAGCTGCGGGTTCTGCACCGTGTAGCGCTCCTGGCTCTGCTGCTCGGTGTACGCGAAAAGCGGGCTCTGCATGGTGTGTTCGCTCCCCCTCAGCCCCGGGCTCGGAGACGGTCGGTGCTGTCTTCACTGGGCTGGACGACGACGATGCCCTCCCCGGAGAAGCCCATCTGGTAGGCCTCGCCGCTGCCGCGCCCGATGAGGGAGCCGGCCTTGAAGCTGCGCTTGCCCTTCACCTTCAGCTTCGGTGACCAGGCGATGAGCGCGTCGGGGTCGACGTAGGTCTCGTCCTCGCCGCGGCCGCAGTCGACGACGATGGGGGTGCCGCGCGAGGTCAGGGCGACGTGGCCCTGACCGCTGACCTTGATGTTCCACAGGCCCTGGCCGGCGAACTTGGCGAGCCCCTTCACCCGCTCGACGCCCCACTGCAGGTGGGCGTCGAAGGCGAGCAGATTGGTGCCGTTGACGGAGATCGAGTCGCCGCCGAGGTTGATGACGACGACGTCGGCGCCGTAGTCGGCCAGGTAGAGCAGACCGTCGCCGGAGCACTTCATGAGAGGTGCGCCCTCACCGGTGATCCAGTCGCGGGCGATCTGGCGTACGGCGGGCGGGTTGGGCTCGTACTGGACGAAGCCTTCGTAGGCGATCATCGAGCCCACGCGCGCGTAGAGGTCGTTTCCGGCCTGCATGGCGACCTTCAGTATGTTGCTGCCGTGGTTCTCCATGCGGGCGGTTACCGGTGTCGGGGCGAAGCCCGCGAGCGGCTGGTTCATGACGGGCTCCCTCAGACCTCGTACGGCTGGACGATGATGAAGTTGCCGGGCGCGCCCCGGAACTGGAGGTTCACGCTCTCCCCGCTGTGGCCGGGGTAGGCGTTGCGGCGCATCCGGACCTGGCTGGAGATGATCGCCTGTGCCGCCGCCGACCAGGCCACGACCGCGTTGCAGTCGGCGAAGGTCGTCGGGGTCACCGGCAGCACGACGGGCGTCCCGTGCGTCTTCACGACGACGGTGCCGGTGCCCTGGAACTGCATCACGAACAGGGCGCCACCAGGAATGCCGTGCCCCTCGATGCGACGGACCTCGTGCTGAAGGCTCTCGTCGAAAGCAAGGACGTTCTCCGCGGAGACGCAGATCGCGTCGCCCTGCAGTTCGATGGGGTGCAGGTGGGTGGCTTCTTCGGCGAGGAAGATCTGGCCGCGGCCGGTGCAGCGCATCAGCTGCATCTCCTGGCCGGTGGCGTTGCCCACGATGCGTCCGGCGAATCCGGCGCCCTTGTAGCCGAACTCGACCTTGCCCTGATAGAGCACCATGCTGCCCTGCCGGGCCAGCACGGGCTGGTCACCGCCGGCTCCGAGGTCGACGCGGACCAGCTTCTTGTTCTGCAGCGTCCAGCGCTGTCCGGTGGGAGCCTCGCGGTACTTCTCCAGCGCGGCCGCCACCCCCGGGGCTCCGGCCTGCTGCGGAACGCCCTGCGGTGCGCCGTACGGGGACGGAGCGGCGGGCGGCTGTCCGTAGCCGGGAGGCGCGGTCGGGGCCTGGGGCTGCTGGCCGTAACCGGGCGGCGCGGTCGGTGCGTGCGGGGGCTGGCCGTACCCGGGCGGCAGGCTTCCACCGCCCTGCGCCGGTACCTGCCCGGGCGGAGGCGGCTGCTGTCCGTACGGCGCGGGCGCCGGGGGCGGCGGCATCGTGCCTGGCGGAGTGTTCATCGGGGCCACGATGGTCGGCGCCGCGTGGACGGAGGGGGCCGCCGGGGCGGGCGCCGGGGGCGGGGTGGGGGCCGGTGCGGGCACCGGTCCGGACGGCGGCGCGAAGGGCTGCGGGGCGGCGGGAGCGGGAGCCGCCGGGGCGGCGAAGGCGGGCGGGGCGGCATCCTGCGCGGGCGGGGCGAACCCGGGAGCCGCGTCCTGCGCGGGCGGGGCGAACCCGGGTGCCGCGGCGGACTGCGGCTGCGCCGCCGGTGTCTCCTCGGCGACCTCACCACCGAAGTTCTTCAGCAGCGCGTCCAGGCCGCCGTCGAACCCCTGTCCGACCGCCGCGAAGCGCCAGACGTCCTTCAGGTAGAAGTCCCCCAGCATCACCGCACGCTCGGTGGAGAACTCACCGCCGTGGAAGGAGTACCGGGCGACCTCCTCGCCCCCGGCGACGATGCGGAGGTACCCGGGCGCCACCTGCGACATCTGTCCCGGGCCGTCGAGCGTCGCGGTGAACGACAGCTTCTGGATGTGCGCGGGAATCTTGTCGAGTGTGACGCGGAAGGACTCCGAGTCGCCGGCCTGCGCGCCGAGCAGCTGCACGGACTCCTCGGGCGTCTTCGGCTGGTTGAAGAAGACGAAATACCGGTCGTCGGAGAGCCGTTCCTCGACGTCGAGCCCGAAGCAACTGATGTCGAAGGTCAGTCCGGGGCCGGTGATCTGCACGCCGACGTACAGATCCGTGCCCGCGGTGAGGTCGCTGATCTTGGCCTTGTGGCCGCGTTGGAATTCCCTGGCCATGCGTAACGACCGTCCCCCATCCGGATGTGATTGCGTCGCGTCAGGCTAACCGCAAACGCCGTGGCCGGAAGCGGCCGGTACAGCCCTGATACAGAACGCGACCGGTGGACGCGTCACTCCTCGCGCGCGGGCGGCAGATGCGGCAGCCGGTCCGCCGCGACCACCCCTTCGAGGTACCCGCGCGCCCGCTCGGTGCGGGGGTAGGCCTCCAGCAGCCGCCAGAAACGGGGCCCGTGGCCGGGGACCAGCAAGTGGGCGAGCTCGTGGACGAGCACGTAGTCGACGACGTACTCGGGCATGCCCTGCAAGCGGTGCGAAAGGCGGATGCTGCCTTCCGACGGGGTGCACGAGCCCCATCGGGTGTTCTGGTTGGTGACCCAGCGCACCGACGCGGGCCGGGCCTTGCCGTCGAGATACTGCGCGGAGAGCCGCGCGGCCCGCTCCACCAGCTCCGCGTCGCCGAGGACCCGCTTGCTCTCCTGCGCCGCGAGCTTGTCGAGCATGACGGTGACCCAGCGCCGCTCCTCGGCCTCCGACATGCGGGCCGGGATGAGGACCACGGTGCGATCGCCCTCGCGGTACGCGGAGACGGTCCTGCGGCGCCGGGCGCTCCTGCGGACCTCGACCGCGCTCACTCCCGGACTGCCCGAGGGCGGACTGCTCATGCTGCGCAGCGGTTTCGTGGCACGGTGCAGAGGGTCGGCGGGCACGCCCCGACGTTACCGGTAGTGCAGGCCGGAAGTCCCGCCTCCCGGCCTGTTCGGTGTGCTCCCACACGGCCGGCCGCTTGACTTGTACGACTATCACCCCCTGCCTGTGGACAACTCGCGGCACGCATTCCGCGGGGCAGGCAATCTGGTCATCGCCGGACGCGAGCGAGGGGGTTCGGCGGGGGCGACGGGTGTGGCGCGTCCGGCCCGGACACCTAGACAGAGCAGATGGCACACGGCACAGCACGGGGGACAGTCATGCATCCGATCCTGAAGCCGGCGCTGCGGCGCGGGTGGCACGACCTGAACACGGTGCAGTTCGGGCTGACCCCCGCGCACGCGGTGGTGCTCGGTCCGGTCGACACGGCGACCGGCAGTTTTCTGACGCTGCTCGACGGGACCCGCGGGGTGCCGCTCCTGCGGGAGGAGGCAAAGCGCATGGGCTTGCGCGACGGTCACGTGGACGCGCTGCTGGAGCGGCTCAGCGGCGCTGGACTGCTGGACGACGCCACCGGCGGCGGCCCGGCCGCGCAGGCGCTGCGCGGACAGACACGGGTGATGGACCGGCTCCGTCCCGACCACGCGGCGCTGACGGTCACCACCTCCGAGCCCGCCGGGGCGGCCCGGAGGCTGGCCGCCCGGCACGGCATGCGGGTCCAGGTCAGAGGCGCCGGACGCGTCGGTGCGGTGGTCGCCTCGGTGCTCGCCGCGGCGGGCGTGGGCCATGTCGACGTCCGGGACGGTGGCTGCGTCGAGCCGTGGGACGTGGCACCGGGCGGGCAGCCGGTGGAGGCGGTCGGCGAGCGCCGGGACGTGTCGGCACGGCAGGTGGTGCGCGCCGTCGCCCCGGCCCGGCCCCCGCGCCCGGACCGGCGCAAGGCTCCGCCCCGCCCGTCCGAACGGGAGCAGGCGGAGGCCGCGCTCTGTCTCGTGGTCATCGCCCCGCGCGACGGGCTGGCGGTCCACGCCCCCGATCCGTCCGCCGCGGAGGACCTGGTCGCGGCGGGCATCCCTCATCTGTACGCGGGCGTGGCCGAGGCGACGGGCATCGTGGGCCCCCTGGTCCTGCCCGGCGGTACCAGTTGCGCGCACTGCCTGCTGCTCGGGCGCACGGACCGGCATCCGACGTGGCCGCGGCTGCTCGCCCAGTGGCGCTCGGGGCACGCCGCCCGCCAGGTCCAGGCCTGTGACCTGGGCCTGGCCACGGCGGTCGCGGGCCTCGCCGCGGCCCACGCGCTAACTTTCCTGGACGGTGAGCTGCCGTCGTCGACCGGGGCCCGGTGGGAGGCGTCCGCCCCTGGCCTCGACTGGCACGCGCGTCCGGTGTGGCCGCATCCGGATTGCCCGTGCGGTGCGGGTGAGGGAGGTAACGGAGACGAGACCCCCGTCGGGGGAGGGCCGCACGACACAATGGTGAGGTAAGCAACGGCTACGGCGTCATGACGCCTGGGCATGCGCGGCACGGCTGTCCGGCACTAGGAGGGGTGTATGTCTGATCTTCCCCGGAAGGCGGTTACCCGGACCGCCAAGCTGGCCGCACTACCGATCGGCTTCGCCGGCCGTGCGACCTGGGGTCTGGGCAAACGCATCGGCGGCAAGTCCGCGGAGATCGTCGGCCGTGAACTGCAGCAGCGCACGGCCGACCAGTTGTTCAAGGTCCTCGGCGAGCTGAAGGGCGGGGCGATGAAGTTCGGACAGGCGATGTCCGTCTTCGAGTCCGCTCTGCCGGAGGAGGTCGCGGGACCGTACCGGGCCGCTCTGACGAAGTTGCAGGAGGCCGCGCCGCCGCTGCCCACCCGCACCGTGCACGCGGTGCTGGAGGAGCGGCTCGGGGCGGGGTGGCAGGAGCTGTTCCTGGAGTTCGAGGACAAGCCGTCGGCCGCCGCGTCGATAGGCCAGGTGCATCACGCCGTGTGGCACGACGGGCGTGAGGTCGCGGTGAAGGTGCAGTATCCGGGCGCGGGTGAGGCCCTGCTCTCGGACCTCGCCCAACTGAGCCGCTTCGCACGCCTGTTGGGTCCGCTGGTGCCCGGTATGGACATCAAGCCGTTGATCACCGAGATGCGCGACCGGGTGTCCGAGGGGCTGGACTACGGGCTGGAGGCGGCGGCTCAGCGCGCGCACGCGGAGGAGTTCCGCGACGATCCCGATGTCGTCGTCCCCGACGTGGTGCACCAGTGCGAGCAGGTACTGGTGACGGAGTGGATCGAGGGAACCCCTCTGTCCGAGATCATCACGGAGGGGAGCGAGGAACAGCGGGACCGCGCCGGCCAGTTGCTGGCCCGCTTCCTGTTCTCGGGCCCGGCGCGCACCGGACTGCTGCACGCGGACCCGCACCCGGGGAACTTCCGGCTACTGCCAGGTGACGCGGGCGGGTGGCGTCTCGGCGTCCTGGACTTCGGCACCGTGGACCGGCTGCCGGGCGGGCTTCCCGCGACGATCGGCAGCTCACTGCGGAAGACCCTCGACGGCGAGGCGACCGCGGTCTACGAACTGCTGCGCGCGGAGGGCTTCGTCAAGGAGTCGATCGAGCTCGAACCGGACGCGGTGCTCGACTACTTGCTGCCCATCATCGAGCCGGCCCAGGTGGAGGCGTTCACGTTCACCCGGTCCTGGATGCGTGGCCAGGCGGCGCGGATCGCCGACATCCGATCCCCCGCCCACCAGTTGGGCAAGCAGCTGAACCTGCCTCCGTCGTATCTGTTGATCCACCGGGTGACGCTCAGCACGATCGGGGTGCTGTGCCAGCTCGGTGCGACGGTGCGGTTGCGGGACGAACTGGAGGCGTGGCTGCCGGGGTTCGTGGCCGAGCCGGACGAGACGTCGGGCGAGGAGACGGCCGCGGAGGTCTGAGCACCGTCGGCACCGACGCCGGCTCGTGTGCCGGCCGGATCACCACCGGTCGGAGTCGAGCCGGCCTTCGATTGCCCTGATGTGCTCCCGGGCGCAGGCGTCACAGAAGTACCGCCGGACGCCGCGCTCGACGGAACACGTCCAGGTCAGCGGCGGTCCCTGGGCGGTCGTGCCGCACCGGGCGCACACGGCGTCCGCGGGGCTGGGCCGGTGCGCGCGGTCGTCGCCAGGTTGAGACGTCACGTCGCGACGATAACCCCATGGGCCGATGAGCGTCCGGCTCAACGCACCGCGGGGGCCGACCCCTTCCAGGTCGGCCCCCGCGGGAGCAGCCGCGCGGTGTCGCGGCTCAGGTCGACGTGCGTGCCGACGGACGGTTACTGCATGACGGCCATGGCGAGGGCGCGCCGGGCGCGCAGCGACGCGCGTTCGGCACGACGCTGCATCCGGCGGGCGACCACCAGGCGCAGGGCCTGGCGCTCGGCATGGGCGTCCCGCAGCTGCTCGTGCATATGCGCACGAGCCAGGGCTTCTGGGATGAGTTGCATCTGACGGGTCCTGTTCTGACGCGAGTCGTGTGCGTCGGACGCGGGGAAGTCCGGGATCGCCGAGCCGGCGGGCTCGCTCGTGGACGGCTTCATCGGGGCCTGCTTCTTGGGGTCGTGCGTCAGGGGGCGGTCGATCGTTCCTCGGATGTTCATGCGGCGACCGGGTTCTTGCGCGGGCGGCCACGCGGCCGCTTCCGGGCGACGACGACGCCCTGGACGAACAGCTCGCCGCCCCAGACGCCCCACGGCTCACGCCGCTCCATGGCCCCGGCGAGGCAGGCCTCCACCAGCGGGCAGGTACGGCAGAGCGACTTGGCGTACTCGACGTCCGCCGGCGACTCCGCGAAGAAGACCTCCGGGTCGTAGGCACGGCAGGGGACGGGCACGCCGAGGTTCTCGATGGCGTCGTCGAGCGCGGTGAGCGCAGTCAGCGGGTTCAAGGGGGTGTCCTCCGTGGGCACGGGCGGGGGAAGAGGGTCCGAAGGCGGAACGGACGGAGCGTGCGCTTCGAGTTGCACGGTGTTGTCTTCCTCGTCTGGTGGTTCCGGCCGGTGGGCCGGGTGGCGGTGGTGCCGGCTTCTTCTGTTGTCCCGAGGCCCCTTCGTACTGGTCCCTCGGAAGATCGCTGGGTCTTCCGGGCAAACAGAAGGGCCGCGGATCCCGGGTGGGGTTCCGCGGCCCTGAAGGCGCCTGTCTGATCTCGATCAGACTGGATCGCTCCAGGGTTCGAGCCCACGGAAGGCCCACATCGTGTGATGCTGCGTCGTCTGCTTCCGGAATCCGGCACCGGCCGCGGAGGCATAGGCCTGAGCCTGTGCCGTCGCTACTGCTTCCGGTGCCTTGGTCGGTCGCTCATTGCCCTCGCGAATGGGAAGACCCGCGAGAGACAGGCCGGACTCCGGACGGGTGGCGCTGACGCCAGACAGACCGGTGCCCAGGTTCGAGAAGCCGAGCAGGCAGGAAGCGACGACCGAGAGATCGGTCATTTTCGCGGTGGTGGTGAAGCTGGCGTTGATGCTGATCACTGGAATCGCCTCCTCTCGGCGTCTTGGGGACCGGCGTGAACCGGTCCAACGGCTTGTAAGTACAGCACGGAACCAGGGCCTTCGAGAAGGCCGCTGCTTTCGTGCTTAAGAACCTATGGGGATTGCTGGGGCATGCGCAAACTATTTTTTCGACGAGTTTGCATCAGTCCTCCCCATCGACCCCCTCCCCCACCTCGTCCAGTACCTGACCTGCACAAAGGGCGAGCACATCGGATCCGTGGGCCCGGAACTTGCGGACGCCGACGCCCGGGATGCGGGACAGCTCGCCCTCGTCCTCCGGCGCGGTCTCGGCGATGGCGATCAAGGTCTTGTCGGTGAAGACGCAGAACGCCGGCTGGCCGAGAGCGGCGGCCGTGCGGGCACGCCACTCGACGAGCCGCTCATACAGCCCCTCGTCCATGTCCGACGGGCAGTCCTCGCAGCGCATCAGCTTCATCTCGGCCGCGTCGAGCGTGCGCCCGCACATCCGGCAGCGCGCCACCTTCCGGGCGCCTCTGCGGCGGCCCGTGCTCAGCGGCTCCCCGGCCTGCGCCCGTGTCCCGTGCTCGACGCCGCCGCGGCCCCCGCTCGCGCTGCGACCGGCCGAGCCCATGGAACCCGGCCGCAGACCGTCCAGGAACCGGCTCGGTCTGCGGGTGGGGCGCCCCCCGGGCGAGCGGGACAGCGCCCAGGACAGACCCAGGTGGTAGCGGGCCCGGGTCACCCCGACGTACAGCAGCCGGCGCTCCTCCTCGATCTGCTCGTCGGTCTTGGCATACGTGATCGGCATCATGCCCTCGGCGAGACCGACCAGGAACACGACGTCCCATTCGAGGCCCTTCGCCGCGTGCAACGACGCGAGCGTGACGCCCTCCACGGTCGGGGCGTGCTGCGCGTTCGCCCGCTCGTCCAGCTCGGTCACGAAGGCGGCCAGCGTGGCGGTGGGCTCGGCGCGGACGCAGTCCTCGGCCAGCCGGACGAGAGCCGCGAGGGATTCCCAGCGGTCCCGGACGGCCCCCGAGCCGGCGGGCGGCTCGGTCGTCCAGCCCTCGCCGGAGAGGACCGCTCTGACCTGGGAGGGCAGATCGCCGACCGCGTCCAGCTCCGCGTCGTTGCCACCGAAGCGGGCCGCCGCCCGCAGCGCCCGGCCCGCGCGGCGCACCTCGTCGCGCTCGAAGAACCGCTCCGCCCCGCGCAGCTGGTAGGGGACCCCGGCATCGGCGAGCGCCTGCTCGTAGATGCCCGACTGGCTATTGGTCCGGAAGAGGATGGCGATCTCGCCGGCGGAGACTCCGGAGGCGATGAGTTCGCGGATGCGCCGTGCCGCCCCTTCGGCCTCGGCCGGCTCGTCGGCGTACTCGGCGAAGACCGGCTCGGGGCCCTTCTCGCGCTGCGAGATGAGCTCCAGCCGGTGCTCGGCGGCCCGCCCGCCGGCCCGCGCGAGGACTCCGTTGGCCAGGTGCACGACCTGCGGCGAGGAACGGTAGTCGCGGACCAGCTTGACGACGGTGGCGCCGGGGTGACGGTTGCGGAAGTCGAGCAGGTGGTCGGGGGTGGCGCCGGTGAAGGAGTAGATCGTCTGGCTGGCGTCACCGACGACGCAGAGATTGTCCCGGTCGCCGAGCCACAGGTCGAGCAGCCGCTGCTGGAGGGGGCTGACGTCCTGGTACTCGTCGACGACGAAGTGCTGGTACTGGGCGCGGATCTGATCGGCGATGTCGTGCCGGTCCTGGAGGATGCCGACCGTCAGCAGCAGCACGTCCTCGAAGTCGATGACGCACCGGTCCCGCTTCAGCGTCTCGTAACTGGCGTAGATCTGAGCGATCTCGGCCGGGTGCCGGACGGTCTCCCGGCCGGCCTTGTGCGCAGCCGCCACGTAGTCCGACGGGACGGTCTGGGTGACCTTGGACCACTCGATCTCCGCCGTCACATCGCGCAGCTCCCCGCGGTCCAGGCGCAGCCGACAGGCCCCCGCGGCGTCGGAGACGAGCTGGATCTTGCGGTCCACGAGCCGGGGCAGCTCCCCGCCCACGGCCCGGGGCCAGAAGAACTGGAGCTGGCGCAGGGCCGCCGAGTGGAAGGTACGGGCCTGGACGCCGCCCGCGCCGAGCTGGCGGAGCCGACCGCGCATCTCGCCCGCGGCGCGGTTGGTGAACGTGACGGCGAGCACACTGGCGGGCTGGAGGATCCCGGCCCGGACGCCGTAGGCGATGCGGTGGGTCAGCGCCCGGGTCTTGCCGGTGCCCGCACCCGCGAGCACACACACCGGACCGTGCAGGGCCGTCGCCACGGCGCGCTGCTCGGGGTCGAGCCCGTCGAGCACCGCGTCGGCCGTTTCCGGGGCCTGCGGGAACAGGGTGGAGTGCGTTGCTGCTGTCACCCCGCCATGCTGCCAGGTCGGCAGGGACGGATGCGTCGCGTTGTCCACAGGCAGCGGGTCTTAGTCGTACTAATGCGTGCGGCGGGCGGGAATGGCCGTCGCCTCGCATACGTTCGACCCAGTGCGTTGCGAACACGCACCCCCAGCCACGAAGGAGCGCGAGGAACATGTCGGGCACTGTGACGATGTACAGCACCACCTGGTGCGGCTACTGCCAGCGACTGAAGAAGCAGATGGCGCGCGAGGGCATCGAGTACACCGAGATCAACATCGAGCACGACCCGGCTTCCGCGGCGTTCGTCGAGAAGGTGAACGGCGGGAACCAGACGGTCCCGACCGTTCAGGTGGTCTCCGCCTCGGGCAGCGAGTCCGTGATGACGAACCCTTCGCTCGCGCAGGTCAAGCAGGCCATGGCGGCCTGACTCCGTCCGCTCCGCACAGACAGACCCCCGCGCCGGCCGGCACAGGGGGTCTTCTGCTGCCTGCTACGGCTTCGGCCCGCATACGGAGCCGACCGGCCGCTGAGCCCGTCGCTCAGAGGGCGTCGCTCGGCTTCGGCAGGGGCTTGCCGTACCAGAGTTCGATCAAGCGGGCCGCGATCGAGATCCCGTAGGGAGGCATGACCTCTCCGGTCTCGAAGGCGGTCCGCAGGTCGTCCCGGGAGAACCAGCGCGCCTCGTGGATCTCGTCCCCGTCGACGTTGATCTCCGTCGAGGTCGCGTGGGCCATGAAGCCCAGCATCAGGCTGGAGGGGAAGGGCCAGGGCTGGCTGGCGACGTACTCGACGTCGCCGACGAGCACGCCCGCCTCCTCGAAGACCTCACGGCGCACCGACTGCTCGATGGACTCGCCGGGCTCGACGAAGCCCGCCAGTGTCGAGAAGCGGCCTTCCGGCCAGTGCACCTGCCGGCCGAGGAGGATGCGGTCCTGCTCGTCCATGACGGCCATGATCACGGCCGGGTCGGTGCGCGGGTAGTGCTCGGCACCGCAGGCCTGGCAGCGGCGGATGTGGCCCGCGGCGGCGATGACCGTCCGCTCGCCGCAGCGCGAGCAGAAGCGGTGCAGCCGCTGCCAGTTCTCCAGGGCGACGGCGTGCACCATGAGACCGGCCTCCCGCTGCGACAGGAGCAGCCCCGCCTCGCGCAGTCCGGCCGGCCGCGCTGACTGGTCCATGCGGCCGGGCAGGGTGTCCTTCTGGAGCGCGAAGTAGCTGACGCCGTCCTCGTCGGTGCCCAGGAAGTAGCGGTGGGCCTCGGTGAGGGGCGCTTCGAAGGACGGGGTCATGACCAGTTCGGTGCTGCCGTCCGCCGTCTCGTCGATGAGCACCTGGCCGCCGGAGACCACGAAGACGCGGGTCGTCGGGTGGCTCCACGCGGCGGCGAGCCATGCCTCGTCGAGGCGGTGGTGTGCGGCGCGGTCGATGCCGCTCGGCGCGGCGAGCGCGAGCGGCCGGTTCGCGGCGTGATCGGCGGTGCGGTCGGTCCAGGTGGTCACAGGTGCTTCCAACTCCCCCGGTGGTAAGGGTGCTTAGGCGGGCGGTTCAGCAGAGGGGCGGTGGCTGGGGGGACGGGCCTTTGCCACGGTGCGGTTCATGGTGCGTCCGTCCAGTTCTCCGCGAGATCGCCCCACAGGTAGGCGGTGGTTTCGACGCCCTTCATAAGGAGGTCGAGTTCGACCTTCTCGTTCGGGGCGTGCCAGCCGTCGGAGGGGACGGAGATGCCCAGGAAGAGCACAGGTGCTGCGAGGACGTCCTGGAGATCGGCCGCCGGTCCCGAGCCGCCCTCCCGCGTGAAACGGATCTCCTGCTCGAACGCGCGGCCCATCGCGCGGACGACGGACCGCAGGGCGGGGTGGTCGAGCGGGGTGAGGCACGGCCGGGTGGCGGCCCCGAAGGTGAGGGTGTGGCTGATCCCGGCGGGCAGCTGCGCGGCGACCCAGGCGGTGACGGCCTTCTCGATCTGGTCGGGGTCCTGCCCGGCGACCAGCCGGAAGGACAGCTTGAGCCGCGCGGAGGAGGGCACGATCGTCTTGCCGCCGGGACCCTGGTAGCCGCCCCCGATCCCGTTGACCTCGGCGGTGGGCCGGGCCCAGATGCGCTCAAGGGTGGTGTGGCCGGCCTCCCCGTAGGTGGCGTGGGACTTGGCCGTACGCAGCCACTGCGCCTCGTCGAAGGGCAGCTCGGCGAAGAGCTCGCGCTCCCGGTCGGTGAGCTCGACGATCCCGTCGTAGAAGCCGGGCACGGCCACGCGCGCGTGCTCGTCGTGGAGTGCGGCGACGAGGCGGGCGGCGGCGGTCGCCGGGTTCGGGACGGCGCCGCCGAACGAGCCGGAGTGGATGTCCTGGTCGGGCCCGTACAGCTCGATCTCGCAGTCGGCGAGGCCGCGCATCCCGGTGCACACGGTGGGGGTGTCCTTGGACCACATGCCGGTGTCGGAGACGATCACGGCGTCGGCCGCGAGGCGCTGCTTGCGGTCCTCCACGAGGGCGCGGAAGTGCGGGGAGCCGGACTCCTCCTCGCCCTCGATCAACAGCTTGAGGTTGACGGCCGGACTGGTGCGCCCGGTCGCGGCGAGATGGGCGCGCACGCCGAGTGTGTGAAAGAACACCTGGCCCTTGTCGTCGGCCGCACCGCGCGCGTAGAGCCGGTTTCCGACGACGACGGGCTCGAAGGGCTCGGTGTCCCAGCCGTCCTCGCGGGCGGCGGGCTGGACGTCGTGGTGCCCATAGACGAGGACCGTGGGGGCCTGCGGGTCGCCGGAGGGCCACTCGGCGAAGACGGCGGGGGCGCCGGGCGTCTCCCACACCTCGGTGGTGGGGAAGCCGGTCGCGGCCAACTGCGCGGCGAGCCACTCGGCGCTGCGCCGCACGTCCTGCGCGTGGTCGGGCTGGGCGGACACGGACGGGATGCGCAGCCAGGCCGCCAGGTCGTCGAGGAACGCCGTCCGGTGGTTCTCGACATAGGCACGGACGGCACTGACGGCGTTGTCAGCGTTGTCAGCGTTGACGGCGTTCTCACCGTTGTCAGCGGGCTTGCTCATGCTCACGAGCCTAGTCCCCCACCGGGCCGTGCTCGTCCGGCGGCTCCCGCACGGCCTCTCCCGCGGCCTGCGGCTCCTCGGTGAGGAGCCGCTCCAGCTCGGCACGGCCCGGCAGCCGTCGCGGCCGGACCGTCTCACCACTGCGTACGTACACGAAGGCCGCGCTCACCGACTCCAGGGGCACGCCCTGCTTCTCGGCCCAGGCGAGCCGGTAGACGGCGAGCTGGAGAGGGTCGCCGTTCTGCTGGTGACCGGTCTTCCAGTCGACGATCTCGTACGTCGTCCCGTCGCCCTCACCCTGCTTGTAGACGGCGTCGATGCGGCCACGGACCACCCGGTCCGCGACGGCCAGCTGGAAGGGCAGCTCGATCCGGTACGGGGTGCGGTGCGCGTACGGGGTGCGCTCGAAGGCCTCCTTGAGCGTCTGCAGATCCTGTTCGTCGGCGACCTCCGCGTCGCTGCCGGGCAGCTCCTCGGGGTCGAGCATGGGCAGCCGCAGTGCTTCGAAGCGGGACTCGACCCAGGCGTGGAAGCGCGTGCCCCGGCGCGCTGCCGGCTGGGGCGGGCGCGGCATGGGGCGGGCCAGTTCCTGGGCGAAGCCGTCGGGGTCCGCGGCCAGGCGCAGCACCTGGGAGGCGGTGAGCGAGTGCGGGACCGGCACCTCGCGTACCCCGGCGCGGGCGCGCAGCAGTTCGCCGGTGAGGGCGTCGAGATCGCGGTCCCAGGAGGCGACGGTGCGGAGCTCCTCCGGAGTGAGCTCCGGCTCCGGGGCGGGCGCCGGGTGCGGGACCGCCGCCGCGTGCGGGTCCTGGGGCGCCGGTACGCGCGCGTGGGACGGCGCCGGCTCGGGGGCCGGGGCGGGGTGCGGGAGCACGGGCCGCTCGGCGGACAGCGCCTCCCAGTCGTCGTCCGGGGAGACGCTGTCGGGCTCGTCCTCGGGCGGGGGCGGCCAGTCCGGGTCCTCGTACGGCGGCTCTCCGTAGGCGGCGGGGTGGGGCTGTGTGTGCGCGCGGGCCTGCGCGGGGTCCGCGGCGCGCTCCAGGTAGGCGAGCACCGTGTCGGCGGCGGAGCGACGACGGGCCAGGGACGCCTCGTCGAGCGGCAGCGGCCAGGCGTGCTCGACCGACGTCTCCGCAAGGGCGGGGTTCTCCTCGTCCTCCGCCGGCTCATCGGCCCAGACCTCGACCTCACCGTGTCCGGCGACGCAGTGCTCGTACAGGGCGTGCAGGAAGTCGGAGGGGCCACGCTGCTTCTTCTGGGTCGGCCCCCACCAGTGGCCGGAGCCGAGCAGCAGCGTCCTGGGGCGCGTGAACGTGACGTATCCCAGGCGCAGTTCCTCGGTGTGCTGGTGCTCCTTCATGTCGGCGTGGAAGGCCTTCATGCTCCTGGAGTCCCACGCCTCGATGTCGGGCAGGATGGCGGCGTCGCCGCGCAGTTCGTGGGGCAGGACCTTGCCCTGCGCCGTCCACTTCTCGCGCCCCTGGGTGCTGGGGAACGTGCCGTTGACGAGTCCGGGGACGGCGACGACGTCCCACTCCAGGCCCTTGGACTTGTGCGCGGTGAGTACCTTCACGGTGTTCTCGCCGCCCGGAAGCGCGTTGTCGAGACCCTTCTCGTACTGGGCGGCGGTGCGCAGGAATCCGAGGAAGGCCAGCAGAGAGGCCGAGTTGTCGTCGGCCGCGAAGGAGGCGGCCACGTCGAGGAAGTTGGAGAGCGTCTCGCGGCGCCGGGCCGCCAGCGCGTGCGGGGAGGCGGAGAGCTCGACCTCCAGGCCGGTGACGGCCAGGACGCGGTGCAGGACGTCCATGAGCGGGTCGGACAGGGAGCGGCGCAGCTCCCGCAGTTCGGTGGCGAGCCGCGCAAAGCGCACGCGCGCGTCCGTGGAGAAGGGCAGTCCGTCGTCGTCCCCGCCGGCGTCGGCGGAGGTCTCCAGGAAGGTGTCGAGCGCGTCGGCGAGCGATATCACCTCGGACGGGTCGACACCCTCGACGGCCTCGGCGAGACGGCGGTCCGGATCGTCCTCGTCGCCGCCACGCGCGTGGGAGACCAGCAGCCGGGCCCGGCGCCCGAGGAGCGCGAGGTCGCGCGGGCCGATCCGCCACCGGGGCCCGGTCAGCAGCCGCACCAGGGAAGCGTTGGCCCCGGGGTCCTGGAGCACCTCGCACATGGCGACGAGGTCGGCGACCTCGGGCAGGTGCAGCAGCCCCGACAGGCCGACCACCTCGACCGGCACGTCGCGCGCCACGAGCGCCTTCTGGATCTCGGCGAAGTCGGTGGCGGTGCGGCACAGGACGGCGATCTCGCCGGGCTCCTTGCCCGTGGCGACGAGGTGGGCGAGCGAGTCGGCGAGCCAGTCGATCTCCTCGCTGTGCGTACGCAGGAGGGCGCAGCGCACGACGCCGTCGCGCTCGGCTCCGGGGGCCGGTCGCAGGGCCTCCACACCCGCGTGCATCGCGCGCAGCGGTTCGGCCAGCCCGTTGGCCAGGTCGAGCAGGCGGCCGCCGCTGCGGCGGTTCTCGCTGAGCGCGAAGCGGGCGGCCGGGCCGCCGTCGGCGGACGCGAAGTGGCGCGGGAAGTCGTCGAGGTTGGCGACCGAGGCACCGCGCCATCCGTAGATCGCCTGGCAGGGGTCGCCCACGGCGGTGACCGCGTGCCCCGTGCCACCGCCGAACAGGCCCGCCAGCAGGATGCGTTGGGCCACGGAGGTGTCCTGGTACTCGTCGAGCAGGACGACCCGGAACTCGTCGCGCAGGATCTCACCGACCTCGGGCCGGCTGTCGGCGAGCGTGGCCGACAGCGCGATCTGGTCACCGAAGTCCAGGACGTCCCTGGCCCGTTTCGCCTCCCTGTAGCGGCCCACGAGCTCGGCCAGCTCCAGGCGGGCGGCGACGGCTTCGGGGACCTTGCGCAGGTCCGCGTTGCTCAGCTTGGCGCCTTCGAGGGAGCGCTGCAGCCCACGGTCGTACGCCGTCAGGTCCGCCGGCGCAACTAGGTGCTCGGACAGCTCGGCGTCGAGGGCGAGCAGGTCGCTGACCAGGTCGGCGAAGGAGCGGGTGAGGGCCGGGTACGGGCCGGGCGCCTCGCGCAGGACGCGGGCGGCGAGCTGGAAGCGGGTCGCGTCGGCGAGCAGCCGCGTCGTCGGTTCGAGACCGATGCGCAGGCCGTGGTCGGTCAGGAGCCGGCCGGCGAAGGCGTGGTACGTGGAGATCACGGGCTCGCCCGGCGGGTTGTCCGGGTCGATGGTGTCGGGGTCGGTGACGCCCGCCCGGACGAGGGCCTTGCGGACGCGCTCAGCCAGCTCTCCCGCGGCCTTGTTGGTGAAGGTGAGCCCGAGGACCTGCTCGGGGGCGACCTGCCCGGTGCCCACCAGCCAGACCACCCGCGCGGCCATCACCGTCGTCTTGCCGGAGCCGGCTCCGGCCACGATCACCTGCGGGGCGGGCGGCGCGATGATGCAGGCCGTCTGCTCCGGGGTGAAGGGGATGCCCAGCAGCTCCTTGAGCTGCTCGGGATCGGTGAGGCGTGGGGTCACCTCATCGAGGCTAACCGGCACCACTGACAGCTTCGGTCCGTTCCGGCGCAGCGGAGGCGCACGTCACTCCACGACGTGGTGCCCCTCCGGTCGCACGCTGCACGAGGCGCGGAAGGCGCAGTGCGTGCAGTGCTGTCCGGCGACCGGGGTGAAGCGCTCGTCGAGGACCTTGCCGGCCGCTGTGGCGAGGAGATCGCCGACCCACTCCCCTTCGAGGGGTTCCTGCGCCTGCACCTTGGGGAGCGCCTCCCCGCCGTCCTTCTTGGGGGCGCCCTGGCGCAGCTGCACCAGTTCGGCACCGCCCGGGTGGGGGCGGGCCCCGTCGAAGGCGTCGTCCACGGCACCCTCGCGCATGGCCAGCTGATAGACGGCGAGCTGAGGGTGGCGGGCCACGTCGGCCGCGCTGGGTGCCTGTTTGCCGGTCTTGAAGTCGACTACGTAGGCGCGTCCTTCGGCGTCGCGCTCGACACGGTCCATGGAGCCACGGATGCGCACTTCGTAGGAGCCCGCTTCGAGGGTCACGTCGAAGGCGTGTTCGCTGGCGACCGGGGTGCGGCCGGTGCGGTCCATGACGTGCCACTGAAGGAAGCGTTCGAGCGCCACGCGCGCGTGCTCCTTCTCCTGTGCGGACTTCCAGGGCGCGTCGAAGGCGAGGGCGTCCCAGACCGAGTCGAGACGCTCCATGAGGACGGCAAGGTCGGCGGGGGTGCGCCCGGACGCGACCTCGTCAGCGAGGACGTGCACGACGTTGCCGAACCCCTGGGCGGCGGTCGCGGGGGCGTCGGCCTTCACCTCACGGCCCAGGAACCATTGCAGCGCGCAGGTGTTGGCGAGCTGGTCGAGAGCGCTCCCCGAGAGCACGACCGGCTGGTCGCGGTCGCGCAGCGGGACCTTGCTCTCGGTGGGCTCGTACATGCCCCACCAGCGGTACGGGTGGGCGGACGGCACGAGGGGCCTGCCGTCGTCGTCGCTGAGAGCGGCGAGCCGGGCGAGGCGGCGCGCGGCGGCCTCCCGCAAGGTGTCCGAGACGCGCGGGTCGACGGTGGTCGCCCGCAACTCCGCGACGAGGGCGGACACGGCCAGGGGCCGGCGCGGGCGGCCGGTGACGTCCTTGGGCTCGACGCCCAGCTCGGTCAGGAAGCGCGACGGCTGGTCGCCGTCGTCGGCGAGCGCCTTCACCGCGGTGACGACGAGCCGCTCCCGCGCGCGCGTGGCGGCCACGTAGAACAGGCGTCGCTCCTCGGCCAGCAGGGCGCCGGGCGTGAGCGGTTCGGCGAGACCGTCGCGGCCGATGCGGTCGGCCTCCAGGAGCGAGCCGCGGCGGCGCAGGTCCGGCCACAGGCCCTCCTGGACGCCCGCGACGACGACCAGCCGCCACTCCAGGCCCTTGGAGCGGTGCGCGGTCATCAGGCGCACGGCGTCGGGGCGTACCGCCCGTCCGGCGAGGGTGTCGGCGACGATGTCCTGCGCGTCCAGCTCCTCCAGGAAGTTGCGGGCGCCGCGGCCGCCGGACCGCTCCTCCGCGCGGGAGGCGAGGGCGAACAGGGCGCATACGGCGTCCAGGTCGCGGTCCGCGTTGCGGCCCGCCGCGCCTCCGCGGCGGGCGGCGCGCTCCAGGCGCTGGGGCCATGGCGTGCCGTTCCACAGCTCCCACAGGGCCTCTTCAGCGGTGCCGCCGGCGTCGAGCTTCGCGCGGGCCGTGGTGAGGAGTGCGCCGAGGCGCTGTGCGCCGCGCGCGTAGGCCGGGTCGTGCAGGGCGAGCCGTTCGGGTTCGGCGAGAGCGCGGGCGAGCAGTTCGTCGGAGGGGGGCGGCAGATGGTTTCCCGCGGCGCGCTCCTCCTCACGCAGGGCGCGCCCCAGGCGGCGCAGATCCGCGGCGTCCATGCCGGCCAGGGGCGAGCCGAGCAGGGTGAGGGCGGTCTCGGTGTCGAACCGGAGTGCCCTGTCGGGCCCGTCCGCCGCGTCCTGCGGGTCCCCCTCGGGGAGGTGCTGTGCCACTGCCTTGAGGGCGGTCAGCAAGGGCGCCACGGCGGGTTCATGGCGCAGGGGCAGGTCGTCCCCGTCGATGTCCAGGGGCACACCGGCCGCCGTGAGGGCGCGGCGCACGACCGGGATGCTGCGCGCGCCCGCGCGCACCAGCACGGCCATGTCGCTCCAGGGGACCCCGTCCTCCAGATGTGCCCGGCGCAGGATGTCCGCGATGTTGTCGAGCTCCGTGCCGGCCGTCGGGTACGTGTAGACCTCGGCCCGGCCGCCGTCGCGTACGGGGGCGAGCGTGCGGTGGGCGCGCACCTTCTCCGCGGGCAGGCGGGTCAGCGGCATCCGCTGGGTGACGCGGCGGGTGGCCTCCAGCAGGCCGCTGCCGGAGCGCCGGGACGTGGTGAGGACCTCGACGGGCGCGGGGGCGCCGTCCGCGCGCGGGAAGGCGCCTGGGAAGTCCAGGATGCCGTTCACGTCGGCGCCGCGGAACGTGTAGATCGACTGGTCCGGGTCGCCGAACGCGACCAGGGTGCGCCCGCCGCCCGCGAGTGCGCGCAGGAGCCGGACCTGGGCCGGGTCGGTGTCCTGGTACTCGTCCACGTAGACGGCGTCGTACTGCGCGGCCAGTTGATCGGCCACTTCCTGGCGGTGGGCCAGGAGCACGGCACGGTGCACGAGTTCCGCGTAGTCGAGGACGCCCTGCAGGTCGAGGACGTCCAGGTACTCGGCAAGGAAGGTAGCGGCCGCCCGCCAGTCGGGGCGGCCGGTCCGGCGTGCGAAGGCGTCCAGGGCGGCGGGGCCCAGACCCAGTTCACGGCTGCGGGCCAGGACCGCGCGCACCTCGTCGGCGAAGCCCCGTGTGGTGAGGCAGGCGCGTAGTTCGTCGGGCCAGCGCACGTGGGCGAGTCCGGCCTGCTCCAGGTCGATCTGGCCGGCGAGCAGCTCGCGTACGGCGACGTCCTGCTCGGGTCCCGACAGCAGGCGCAGGGGTTCCGCGAACAGCTCAGCGTCCTGATGGGCACGGACGAGCGCGTAACAGAACGAGTGGAAGGTCGTCGCCTGAGGGGCGCGTGCGGCGCCTATGCGCAACGCCATGCGGTCCCGCAGCTCGACGGCGGCTTTGCGGCTGAACGTGAGCACAAGGATGCGCTCGGGTTCGGTGCCCCGGGCGATGCGGGCGGACACCGCTTCCACCAAGGTGGTGGTTTTGCCCGTCCCGGGACCGGCCAGGACGAGAAGGGGCCCCTGAGTGTGGTCAACCACAGCACGCTGCGGCGCGTCCAGACGAGGGGGGTCCGCGGGCGCCTGCCGATGACGCACCAGCCGGTACGCGCCCGGGAACCCCTGTCGAGCCTGGTGGCGCGACGGGTGCCGGGTGGTCGAAGAGGAGCTCACGTGGATCGCTGGTCCTGGTGGGTGTGCTGGTGGTCGGCGTGCCGTCCGCGCGGGAACGGCGGCTCTGGGGTGAAGGAGGTGTCTGCCATCGACGGTGCCGTCGACGCTACGCCGTCGAGTGTGGCGGAAACCGGGCTTCCGACGCCTCTCTCCGCTCGCTTCCGGCGCAGGTGTGCCCAGTCTCACGAACGGTCCCGGCCGGGGCGAAGTGCCTCGCGCGCCTCTTTTCCCCCGTACGGGCCACCGGCACCCCGCCCGTCCGCAGGATGGCCGAAGCTGTCACTTGTGAGCTTCCGTACGTGTCCGGCCGTCCCATCGCGCCCGCTTCATGTCCAGGCGCGGGAGGTGGCCCTCGGAGGCCCGGGAGGCGTCGCGCAGCGGCGTGCTCTCCTCCCGGTAGTGGCCGAGTGCCCGCAGCTCGTGGCCGGGGAGCAGCGCTCCGTCCGCGCGCACCACGCGCCACCACGGCACCGCGCCTCCGTAGAGGGCCATCACCCGTCCCACCTGGCGCGGGCCGCCCTCCTCCAGCCACTCGGCGACGTCCCCGTAGGTCAGGACGCGGCCGGCCGGGATCAGCTCGGCGACCTCGAGGACCCGCTCCGCGTACGCGGGCAGTCCGTCTGCCGGCTCACTCTCCTCGCTCATCCGACCCATCCTGCCTCACGGCACCGACAACGTGGAGGGACGTACAAGCGGCACGGTGGACAGACATACAGGAAGGCGCTTGCTGATGACTCCGCCTGCCTCGAATGCACCCTGATACCCCCCTACGACGATGGGACATGCCACCATCGTGCGGGCGGTGACTGGTGATACGAGATCAACAAGAGACGACGGAGCAGAGCGTGCACCCCGAAAACGCGGAGGGCACCTCTGTGACACCGGCGCGCCCTGAAGACGCGGCCGGGAAGGCCGACGAGACGAAGCACGAGCAGCCCCTGCACGACCCGGACTGCGTCGACGCGGAGACGCACGCCGAGCGGGTCGACAGTGACGAACCGCTGCTCCCCGCGCGCGTGCACCGCCCCTCCGACCTGATGCGCCTCCTGGTGGGCGTGCTCGCGATCGCCGTCCTGCTGGCCATCGCCGCGTTCGCGCACGCCACGACCTCGGGCTTCGCCCAGGACATCACCAAGGGCACCGGGCAGGCCCCCGATCTGCTGACGAAGTTCGCCGGGCTCGCCTCCAGCATCGCCATCCTTCTCGTACCGGTCGCGTTCGCCATCGAGCGGCTCATCAAGCGCGACGGACTGCGGATCGCCGACGGTGTGCTCGCTGCGGTCCTCGCGCACGGGGTGACGCTCGCGACCGATCTCTGGGTCGCCAAGGCCGCCCCGCAGTCGATCCAGGACGCGCTCACCAAGGTCTCGCCGGGCGACATCCATGCGCTCACCGATCCGGTGCACGGCTACCTGGCGCCCGTCATCGCCTACATGACGGCCGTCGGCATGTCCCGGCGACCGCGATGGCGTGTGGTGCTGTGGGTGGTGCTGCTGCTCGACGCGTTCGCGATGCTGGTCACCGGCTACACCACACCGTTCTCGATCATCCTGACGATCCTCATCGGCTGGACCGTCGCCTACGGAACGCTGTACGCCGTCGGCTCGCCCAACGTGCGCCCTACAGGTCAGACGCTCCTGGCGGGCCTGCGGCACGTCGGCTTCCACCCGGTGAGCGCCTCACGTGAAGAGGCCCATGAAGGCGCCACCGAGAACGGTGACAGAGGGCGGCGCTACTTCGTCACCCTGGAGGACGGTCCCCCGCTGGACGTCACCGTCGTCGACCGTGAGCAGCAGGCACAGGGCTTCTTCTACCGGGTGTGGCGTCGGCTGACGCTGCGCGGCATCACCCAGCGTCGCAGCCTTCAGTCGCTGCGCCAGGCCCTGGAGCAGGAGGCGCTGCTCGCCTACGCGGCGATCTCGGCCGGGGCGAACGCGCCGAAGCTGATCGCCACCTCCGAGCTGGGGCCCGACGCCGTGATGCTCGTGTACGAGCACATCGGGGGCCGCACCCTGGACGCGGTGCCGGACGAGGAGATCACCGACGGCCTGTTGCGGGACACCTGGCACCAGGTGCAGGCACTCCAGTCCCGGCGCATCGCGCACCGGCGGCTGGCCGGCGACGCGCTTCTGGTGGATCGTTCCGGCACCGTCATCCTCACGGATCTGCGCGGGGGCGAGATCGCTGCGGGCGACCTCGTGCTGCGCATGGACACCGCGCAGATGCTCACCACGCTCGGCCTGCGCGTGGGCGCCGAGCGGGCAGTCGCCTCCGCCGTCGGTGTCCTCGGCCCCGACAGCGTCGCCGACTGTCTGCCTCTGCTGCAGCCCATCGCGCTCACCCGCACCACCAGAGCGACGCTGCGCAGACTCGGGCGGGAACGTGCCCAGCGCGAGCGCGAGGCCGTCCTGGAGGCGTCCGGCAAGGCCAAGCAGCAGCGGCTGGACGAGGCCGCCGAGGCCGACAGCGAGGACAAGAAGTCGCCGCGGGCGGAGAAGAAGTCCGAGAAGGCCGAGCGGCAGGCCGAGAAACGCGCCATAGACGTGGCTCTCGACGAAGCGCGCGAAGAGGATCTGCTCACCCAGATCCGCCACCAGGTACTCCGTATCCGGCCGCAGGCCCCGGTCGAACCGGCCCGCCTGGAGCGCATCAGACCGCGCACCCTGATCAGCTTCATCGCCGGTGCGATCGGCGCGTACTTCCTGTTGTCGCAGCTCACACACATCGACTTCGGCGCGATCGTCGGCGAGGCCGAGTGGGGCTGGGTCGGCCTCGCGGTGCTGTTCTCCGCGCTCAGCTACGTAGCGGCGGCGATGAGCCTGATGGGCTTCGTGCCTGAACGCGTGCCCTTCATGCGAGCCGTGGCGGCGCAGGTGGCCGGATCGTTCGTGAAGATCGTCGCTCCCGCGGCGGTCGGCGGCGTGGCGCTGAACACCCGCTTCCTCCAGCGCGCGGGCGTACGCCCCGGGCTCGCGGTCGCCAGTGTCGGCGCCTCCCAGCTGTTCGGCATGGGAAGCCACATTCTGCTGCTGCTGACCTTCGGCTACCTGACCGGGACGGAGAAGACGCCGTCCCTGTCGCCGTCCCGTACGGTCATCGCGGGCCTGCTGACGGTCGCCGTCCTCGTCCTGGTGGTGACCTCGATCCCCTTCCTGCGGAAGTTCGTCGTCACGCGCGTGCGGTCGCTGTTCGCCGGTGTCGTGCCGCGCATGCTCGACGTGTTGCAGCGGCCGCGCAAGCTGCTCACCGGCATCGGCGGCATGCTGCTGCTGACCGCCTGCTTCGTGATGTGCCTGGACGCCTCGATCCGCGCCTTCGGTGACAACACCACGAGTCTGAGTCTGGCCAGCGTCGCGGTGGTGTTCCTGGCGGGCAACGCGCTCGGTTCCGCGGCGCCGACCCCCGGCGGCGTGGGCGCGGTCGAGGCGACGCTGACAGTGGGCCTGATCGCGGTCGGCCTGCCCAAGGAGGTGGCCGCTCCGGCGGTGCTGCTGTACCGGCTGCTCACCTTGTGGCTGCCCGTGCTGCCGGGCTGGCTCTTCTTCAACCACCTGACCCGCAAGGGCGCTTTGTAGGCGCTCCAGCGGCCTCACCCGCACAGCCCGCAGCCCGAGCGCGCCGCACCGGGCCCCCGCAGGATGGACCCATGCCCTTTCAGCCCCGGCCTCGCGCCGCCGCTCTGGCCGTCACCGTCGCGCTGCTGTCCGCCTCGCTCGCGGCCTGCGGTGCGTCCAAGTCGAGCGTCGATCTCCCGTCACAGGCGCTGAGCTGGAAGGACTGCCCCGCTCCCGCGGGGTCCGAGGGCGGCGGCGGAGCCCCGTCCCCGCTCCCCGGCGGCGCCACCTGGCAGTGCGCCACCATGAAGGCGCCCCTCGACTGGGACGACCCCAGTGGCAAGACGATCGACCTTGCGCTGATCCGTGCCAGGGCAAGTGGCGCCAAGGACCGGCGCATCGGCTCGCTCGTCTTCAACTTCGGCGGCCCCGGCGGCTCCGGCGTCACCAGCCTGCCGGCGTTCGGCAATGACTACGCGCGCCTGCGCACGCGCTACGACCTGGTCAGCTTCGACCCGCGCGGGGTGGGACGCAGCGCGGGCGTCACGTGCGAGGACGCCGAGCAACTCGACACGTACTTCCAGGAGGACGCGACACCGGACGACAAGAAGGAGCAGAAGAAGCTCGTCGACAATGTCACCTCGTTCAACGGAGCGTGCGCGAAGAAGTCCGGCGCCACTCTCCCGCACGTCGGCACCATCGATGCCGCCCGCGACATGGATCTGATGCGCCAGGTCCTCGGCGACGACCGGCTGCACTACTTCGGCATCTCGTACGGCACCGAACTGGGCGGCGTCTATGCCCACTTGTTCCCCAAGAAGGTGGGGCGCGCCGTGTTCGACGGTGTCGTCGACCCGACCCAGGGGCAGGAGCAGGGCTCGCTCGGCCAGGCCCAGGGTTTCCAGCTGGCCCTCGACAACTATGCGAAGAACTGCACGTCCCAGGCCGAGGACTGCCCGGTCGGCGGCACTCCGCAGGAGGTCAAGGAGAAGATCGCCAAGCTGCTCGAAGAGCTGGACGAGCAGCCGATCCCGGGCATCTTCCCGCGCGATCTGACCCAGACCGCCGCGACCAACGGCATCGCCCAGTCCCTGTACTCCCAGGACTTCTGGGAGTACCTCACTCAGGGGCTGCAACAGGCGTACGACGGTGACGGCAAGATCCTCATGATGCTCTCCGACTCGATGAACGGGCGCAACGAGGACGGCTCGTACAGCAACATCCAGGCCGCGAACGTCGCCGTCAACTGCGCCGACGACAAGGCCCGGTACACGGCGAACGACGTCGAGAAGCAGCTCCCCAAGTTCCGGGCCGCGTCCGCACTCTTCGGTGACTACCTCGCCTGGGGCATGCTCAGCTGCACCGACTGGGCCGTCGCCGGCGCCGCCGACCACCCGGACGTCAGTGCGACCGGGGCCGCGCCGATCCTCGTCGTCGGCAACACCGGTGACCCGGCGACCCCGTACGAGGGCGCGCGGCGGATGGCGGACGCGCTGGGCAAGGGCGTGGGCGTCGAGTTGACGTACAAGGGCCAGGGGCACGGCGCCTACGACAGCGGAAACGCCTGCGTCCACAGCGCTGTCGACGACTATCTCCTCGACGGGACGGTCCCGAAAGAGGGAACGGTCTGTTCGTGATCGCGGAGTTGTCCACAGGCTGAAGCGGGCGTCGGCGCCGCCTCCTACGATGGCCGGACTGCTCCTCGAACGGGGGCGGTCGAGGGGGGAACAGCCATGGCGTCAAGGGATTCGCGTGCCCGCGCAGGCGCACGCGCACAAGCGGGAACAGGGGCTCGCGCTCGTGCGGGAGCAAGGGCTCGTACACGCGCGGGAGCAGGAGCTCGCACGCTCGCGTTCGTGACGGCCGTCGTCGTGACGGGCGGACTCGTCACGGGGTGCGGCGGCTCGGGCGGTGGCGGGGGCGGTGATCCGAAGCCGTCGTACGGCGGCGTCTCGCGCTCTGCCGCACCGGGTGCTTCGCGCGCGGCCGCGTTGCCTCCTCTCCCCTCTTCGCTCACCGGCCAGCGACTCGCCTGGGGCCGGTGCGGGGCGACCGCGAGCGGGCCGGCGCCCGGCTCGGACTGGCAGTGCGCGACGCTCAAGGCTCCACTCGATTACACCGAGCCGGACGGGGCGACCATCGGTCTCGCCCTGATCCGCGCCGAGGCCCGGGGCGGCGGGGGTGACCGGCTCGGCTCCCTGTTGTTCAACTTCGGCGGTCCGGGCGGTTCCGGTGTCGAGCTGATGCCGGCCTTCGCTCCGCAGTACACGACATTGCGTGAGCGCTATGACCTGGTCAGCTTCGACCCTCGTGGGGTCGCGGCCAGCGCCGGTGTACGGTGCCGTGGCGACCAGGACATCGAGTCGGCGGAATCCGTGGACCTCACGCCCGACACAGCGGCGGAAGAGGCGGCCTACTTCAAGGACGCCACCGATTTCGGCACGGGCTGTGAGAAAGCCGGCGAGACGCTCGGCCATGTGTCGACCGTCGAGGCGGCCCGCGACCTGGATCTGATGCGTCAGGTCCTGGGGGACGAGACGCTGCACTACATGGGGGTCTCGTACGGCACCGAACTCGGCGGTGTCTACGCCCACCTGTTCCCGGGCCGCGTCGGCAGGCTCGTCATGGACGGGGTCGTCGACCCCACGGCGGGGCGGGTCGCTCAGGCCGAGAACCAGGCACGGGGGTTCCAGCGCGCGCTCGACAACTACTTCCGGGCCCGCGACAAGGACCCGAAGGCGGGCTCACGCGAGATCGTGGCCCTTCTGAAACGACTCGACAAGCGCCCGCTGCCCACAGCCGGCGGCCGTGAGCTGAACGAGTCGCTCGCGATCACCGGCATCGCGGTGACCCTGTACAGCAAGAGCAGCTGGCCGGCTCTCACGCGGGGACTGCGAGCCGCGCAGAGCGGCGACGGCACGGCGCTGCTCGCTCTCGCCGACTCCTACAACGACCGTGACGACGACGGGCATTACGGCACCTCCGGCCATTCCCAGCGCGCGATCTCCTGCCTCGACGACACGGCACGGCCGACACCGGCACAGACGAAGGCGCGCCTTGCCGGCTTCCGTGCGCTCTCCCCGGTCTTCGGGCCGTACATGGGCTGGGACACGGCGGGGTGGTGCCACGACTGGCCGGTGCCGGGGCAGTGGTCCGACCCGGACGTGAGCGCGCCCGGCGCCGCGCCGATCCTCGTCGTCGGCAACACCGGTGACCCGGCGACCCCGTACGAGGGCGCGCGGCGCATGGCCGACGAACTGGGCAAGGACGTCGGTACCGAGCTGACCTGGAAGGGCGAGGGCCACGGCGCGTACGGGTCCGGCAGTTCCTGCGTCGACGCGGCGGTGAACGCGTATCTGCTGGAGGGTCGAATACCGCGCGACGGCAAGGTGTGCTCCTGACCAGCGGCAGGTTCGGGGCGCGGCAGGGGCCCGGCACGCCGGACGGGCCCCGCGCGCAGTGCGCGAGGCCCGTCCGGGACAGTCACCAGCGAGCGAAGGCTCAGTAGACCGGCTTGTCCGGCTCGATCTGGTTCACCCAGCCGATGACACCGCCACCGACGTGAACGGCGTCGGCGAAGCCGGCCGACTTCAGTACGGCGAGGACTTCCGCACTGCGGACACCCGTCTTGCAATGCAAGACGATCTTCTTGTCCTGCGGAAGGCCCGACAGGGCGGTGCCCATGAGGAACTCGTTCTTGGGGATCAGCTTGGCGCCCGGGATGGAGACGATCTCGTACTCGTTCGGCTCGCGGACGTCGATGATCTCGATCTTCTCGTCGGCGTCGATCCACTCCTTGAGCTGCTTGGGAGTGATGGTCGCGCCGGCCGCGGCCTCCTGCGCCTCGTCGGAGACGACGCCGCAGAAGGCCTCGTAGTCGATGAGTTCGGTGACGGTCGGGTTCTCGCCGCAGACCGCGCAGTTGGGGTCCTTGCGGACCTTGACCTGGCGGTACTGCATCTCCAGGGCGTCGTAGATCATGAGGCGGCCGACCAGGGGGTCGCCGACACCGGCCAGGACCTTGATCGCCTCGGTGACCTGGATGGAGCCGATGGACGCGCACAGCACGCCCAGGACGCCGCCCTCGGCGCAGGAGGGGACCATGCCGGGGGGCGGGGGCTCCGGGTAGAGGCAGCGGTAGCACGGGCCGTGCTCGGACCAGAAGACCGAGGCCTGGCCGTCGAAGCGGTAGATGGAGCCCCACACGTACGGCTTGTTGAGCAGCACGCACGCGTCGTTGACCAAGTAGCGGGTCGCGAAGTTGTCCGTGCCGTCGACGATCAGGTCGTACTGGCTGAAGATGTCCATCACGTTCTCGGCTTCGAGCCGCTCTTCGTGGAGGATCACGTTCACGTACGGGTTGATGCCGAGGACCGAGTCCTTCGCGGACGCCGCCTTGGAGCGGCCGATGTCGGCCTGGCTGTGGATGATCTGGCGCTGCAGGTTCGACTCGTCGACCTCGTCGAACTCCACGATGCCGAGCGTGCCCACACCGGCCGCGGCCAGGTACATCAGGGCCGGCGATCCGAGGCCGCCGGCGCCCACACAGAGCACCTTGGCGTTCTTCAGCCGCTTCTGCCCGTCCATCCCGACGTCGGGGATGATCAGGTGGCGGGAGTACCTGCGGACCTCGTCTACGGTGAGCTCAGCAGCTGGCTCGACCAGGGGTGGCAGCGACACGGGGACTCCGTTGGTCGGTATCTACGTACGGTTGTTCCGTCTGTAACACTGCCACGCCCTCCTTCATTCCGAGACACCCGGTCCGATACGCGAGACGATTTCGTCCCAGTAGCCGGGCATCGACTCCCAGGGGTCGCCCGCGCCGGCGCGGGCGGTGTGGTCCGTGAAGTAGATCGTGCCCGCGCCCTGCCAGCGGGCGATCCGCAGCGCCTCGTCGAGGTGGCCGCGGGGCGTGCCGTGCACGAAGTGGCAGAACCGCTCGGGCGGATAGTCGGCCGTCCACTCCGCGACCTGGGACCAGCGGTAGTCGCTCCAGGGGCCGGCGAACGTCACCAACTGGTCGGCGGTCTCGGCGTATCCGGGATACGGGTGGGTGCCGTGGCCCAGCACGATGTACGCGTCGTCGACCAGGGCGCGCAGCGTCGTGACGGTACGGCGCACCTCGGGGAGCGCGATGCGCTCGGTGGGGCAGCGGTCGAGGCTGAACCCGTCGACCTGGTACCAGTCCAGGAAGCGGTGGGCGTCCGAGACGAGCTCGCCGAAGGAGCGCGCGCCGTAGGTCATGTCGAGGTGACCAAGGACACGGACGCCCGCGTTGCGCAGGCGGCCCGCCGCTTCCAGGCAGTGCGGGTCGGGGCGGGCGCCGGGGCCGTCGGCGACGTTCAGGACGACCCAGTGCAGCGGGGCCTCGGGGCGGGTGAGTTGCGCCCACTCCGCGGGCGCCACCAGCGGGTGCGCGAAGCCGGGGATGCCGAAGCCGAGGCGGACGTCGGTGCTGGACAGGCCGGTCGCGGTGGGGGTCAGATACGGCATGCCGCCTCCATCCAGATGTCGGCGAGGGACTCCTCGAGGTTGATGCGCGGGCGCCAGCCGAGCCGGTCGCGGGCGGTGCGGACATCGGCCTGCTGCCAGCTTCCGCACCCGTCGGGGTACGGGTACGCGGCGGCCACCGGACCGCCCGGCAGTCCGTGGTCGGATTCGGAGCGCGGGTGGATGACGGAGGGCCGGAGCGCGACGGGCGGTGCGTCGAGTTCGTGGAGGGCGCCGCCGAATCCGGCGACCCGGGCGAGGACGGCGGCGGCGTCGCGCAGGCGCACGGCGCGGCCCGAGCCGATGTTGATGACGCCTTGCGCGGCGGAGAGCGACGCGGCGTGCACGGCGCGCGCGACATCGCGTACGTCGATGAAGTCGCGCTGTGCGCCGAGGCCGCCGAGCTTCAGTTCACCGTCGCCGGCCTGCATCGCACGGCGCATGGCCTCGGCGAGCCGGCCGAGCGGGGAGCCCGCGGGGGTGGCGGGGCCCGCGGGTGAGAAGACGCGCAGGACGACGGCGTCGAGGCCGGATCCGAGGACGAGTTCGGTGGCGGCGAGTTTGCTGACCCCGTACGGGCCGCCGGGCCGGGGCACCGCGTCCTCGGCGGTGGACGAGCCGGGCTGCGAGGGTCCGTACTCGGCGCCACAGCCGATCTGTACGAGGCGGGCGCCGCAGCCGCTGCGGCGCAGTGCCTCGCAGATGGTGGCGACGGCGACGGTGTTGTGCCGGGTGAGGTCGCGGGCGCCGCCGCGTGTGGCGCCGGCGCAGTTGATGACCACGCCGGGGTGGACAGCGTCCAGGAAGCGGGTGAGCGCGCCCGGACTGCCGGTGGCCAGGTCGAAGCGGACGTCGGCGTCGTCGCCCCGGCCGAGCGCGGTGAGCTGGACAGCGGGGTCCGCGAGGAGGCGGTCGGCGACGAAGCGGCCGAGATACCCGTTGGCCCCGATCAGCAGAACCCTCATCGGGCGCCTCCTGGCGTGCGCGCTCCGCGGACCGTACGCCGTGCACGTGGTGCGTGCGGTGACCGTGGTGCACGCGAGGCGTGGATGGCGCGCTGCCCGTGAGGTCCGGAGTATCCGGCGTATCCGGCGCCTCCGGGAGGAGGGGTGGTCATCTGGCGTTCTCCTTATGAGTGGTGCCGTGAGTCGTCGGGTGGGCCCGCGGTGTCGGCCCCGCGGGAGAAAGGTGTGCCTGGTCGTGCGACGGGGATCCCGGCGCGCCCGGTGGCGGGCTCGGCCGTGGTTATGGGGCTCCCCCTGTCGCGCCCTCGGCGCGGGCGTGGGCGGAGGCGCGGGCCAGCGTGCGGAGGGCGTGGACGAGCAGCACGAGGGCTGCGGCGCCGCAGGCGGTGGCGGGCACGATCCCCGCGCCCATGGCGGTGACGGCCGCCTCGACGGGTGTGCTCAGGACCGCGCAGCCGGGCAGTCGTGCGGCGAAGACGGAGGCGACGGCCACGGCCTCGAGGGCGGTGGCGGCGCCGAGCACGACGGCGGGGGCATGTGTGCGGCCATGTGCCGTGAGGAGGCGGGCGAGCAGCAGCAGGAGCCCCAGGGCGCCGGCGCCGGCGTAGTCGACGCGCTGGCCGAGGAGGGCCCCGGCCAGGCCGAGCAGTGCGATGAGAGCCGAGGCGAACAGGATGACGATGCCGAGGAGCAAGGGCCGGGCGGATGCGGTGAAGTCGGCCAGTCCGCGGCTGGTCGCGAGTCGGCGGCCGGCCCCGGCCCCGTAGAGCCGGGCGCACCAGGCCGCGGGTGCCACAGCGACGGTGAGCGCGAGCAGCGGGGCGGTGGCCGGCGCCCAGATTTCGTCGGGGCCGCCGGTCAGCGCGGCGGTCAGCAGGCCGTCGCCGAACAGGGCGTAGGCGAGCAACCACCAGGCCCACAGGGGGGTCGTCGGTGCGGGGGAGCCGTGAGCATGCAGCGGGCCGCGCCGCAGCGTGGCGTGCAGGGCGGCGGCGCCCGCCAGCGTGCCGCCGATGGCGACGGACCACCGTGCGGTGCCCGTGGTGACGTGCACGACGAACAGCGTCAGCGCGCAGACGGCGCCCGGCACCAGCGCGAGCAGGGTCCACGCGCCGCGCACGCCGGGCGTGGGAGCCGGGTCCAGGGTTGGAGCCGGCGTGGGGACGGTGGCCTCGGCCCGGTCGCCGTCGCGGGGGACGCGGGCGTAGAGCTCCTCGGCGAGGGAGAACACGTCCTTGTGCCGGAAGCGCGCCGCGGCCCGGTCGGTCACGCCGTGCGCTTCGAGGCCAGCGGCGATCTCCAGGGGGTCGACGGCTCGCTCGCACAGGGCGCGGTGGCGGTGCATCAGGGCTTTGACGGGGTCGACGCCGGTACGCCGCTGGGACGAGCGGGCGGCGCTGGAACGGTTGTTCGCCCCGGCCCCGACCCCGGTCCCGGCCCCCGCCCTCGGCACGCGAACATCCCGAGCGCGCCCGCTGCTCGCGGTCAGGATCTCTGCCGCACGGATATCCGGGGTGGGCTCAACACCCGTGCTGGACGCGCCCGGCGCACCGGCATCCCGGCCGCCCACAGCGCCAGCACCCAAAGCCCCCGAAACCCGGATACCCGGGGTCCGCTCGAAGCCAGCGCCCGGTGCCCCCGGCGCACCGGCATCCCGGCCGCGCCCGGCGCCCGGTCGGCTGCCGTCGGCCCAATTCGCGGTCCCGGGCTCAGCCGGACCCTCCGCGCCGAGACCGCCGGCCCTGTCGAGGTCACCGGAAGCCTTGAACTCACCTGGCTCGTCCACGACCCCCAGATCCCCGAACGTGCCGAGGTTTCCCAGGTCGCCGCCGATCAGCGCGTCGGGCGTGGAGTCCTGCAGCGCCTGCGCCGAACCGGTTCCCCAGGCCCCGGCGCTGGTCGGCACCCGTGGTACGTCGAGCCCCGTGTCATGGTCGGCGGCGACCTCGATCTCGGTGCCGGAGCCGAGCCCCGCGTTCTCGCGCCCGCTCATACGTCACCCTCCCCGCGGCCCGGTGCCATACCCGCCAGCAGTTCCTGTTGCTCCGGTTGCTCCGGCTGCTCCAGTTCTTCCTGTTGTTCCCGTCGCTCTCGCTCGCCGCCGCTCCCAGAAGCCGCGGCCGCACCCGCGTCACTCACCGCCCACCTGGGCACCCCCGCGCCGGACGACCGGCCGGTGAGCCACGAGCCACCACCGCCGTCGGCAGTCGGGGCCGTCCACCGCCCCGGAACATGGGCCTCGGGTGGATGGGCGAACGGCAGGGGGTCGCCTGCGTCGTCCACGGCGTCCCTGCGTACGGGGCAGTGCGAGACGATCTCCAGGTAAATGCCGTGAAATGCCGTGAGGTTCTGCTCGACGGTGAAGAGTTCGAGCGCGCGGGCCCGGGCCGCGGCACCGAGCCGTTCCCGCCGCCCGGAGTCGCGCAGGAGTGCCACGCATGCCTCGGCGAGCGCCCGGGGGTTGCGCGGGGGCACGACGAGGCCGGTGCCGCCGATGACCTCGACGACGGCGCCCACATCGGTGGAGACGGTGGCGCGCCCGCAGAACATGGCCTCGACCAGGCTGATCGGGAATCCTTCGACAACGCTCGACAGGACGACGACGGCTCCCGCGCCGTAGACCTCGGCGAGGTCGGGGGCTTCGGGTCCGCCGAGCTCCTCGAAGGAAACAGGGTTCTCGCCGACGGCATGGATGCCTTCGGCCTCGTCGGGGAAGAGTTGCGCGGCCAGGGCTCTGCACTGGCCGAGGTAGGCCGCGGCCTCCGGGTCCGCCGTACGAGACCCGTCGGCCCCACCGATCCCCGAAGCCCCGTCAGCCACATCGGGCTCGCCGGCCACAGCAATCGCATCGGACACATCAGCGGACACACCCGCCACACCAACCGACCACCCCGGCCGGCCCGGCCACCCCGATCCGCCTGGCCGCCCCGACTGCCCCACCGGCAACGCCCCGACAATCCGCAGCCGCGCCTTCGGCTCCTCGCGGCGGACCTCCGCGAACGCGTGCAGCAGGGAAATGAGGTCCTTGGCGGGGTCGATGCGCCCGACCCAGACGAGCGTGTCCGGCTCCCCCGGCTCCTCGCGCTCCCCGACCTCCGCGAACCGCCCGGCCTCCATGCCGGGATGAACGGTACGCAGTTTGGCGCGGTCGGCACCGCACCGCTCCTGCCAGCGCCGGGCGTGCGCGTTGCCCGGGGTGATCACGGTGGCCTGCCGGTAGACCTCCGCGGCGAGCAGTCCGTGGAAGGCGGCGAGCAGCGCGCGCACCGGCGCACTCAACTCGGCCTCGCCCGCCGCGAGGTAGCGGGCCCGGAGCTGTACGCCGTACTCGGTGACGAGCAGCGGGACGCCGAAGAACCGCTTGGCGACCAGGCCGGGCAGGGCCGCCGCCCCGGCCGTCGTCGCGTGGCACAGGTCGACCGAGCCGAGCCCGCCGCTCTCGCCCTCGCCCTCGGCCCCGTCGGAGGGACCGGGGGCGGTGGAGACGTCCTCGTACCAGTCGAGGGAGAGGGGGCGCAGCGCGCGCTCCACGTGCCCGGCAAAGGCGAGCAGATCGGGCACGCGGGCCGCGCGGGCGGCGCGCAGGGCGCCGGGCGCACGACAGGCGCGCTCCAGTGTGCGGACGGCCGCCTCCGAGCGGAGGGCGCCCCCCAAGGCGCCCTCGTCCCGGGCGAGCTCGGCGAGCCCGTACAACGCTGAGGCGAAACGGTCCGCCTCCCCGTCAGAGCCGTCAGAGCCGTCAGAGCTGCCAGAGCCGCCAGGGCCGAGGACGACCGCAGACACCAGCTCCTCGTAGAGCGCGGCGAACCGGCGTCGCGCCCGGCGCCCGAGCCCGCCGCCGCGCGCCCCGCGCACACTCCCCGCGCCGTCCGCCCATAGGGGAGCGGTCCGCACCCGTACGACCTGCGGGGGCAGTTCGAGTCGGCCGGCCTCTTCCTGCTGCTGGCTGCGGCTGAGCGCGTAGAGCTCGAATTCGTGCTGGTCGAGGCCGCGCACGAGGCGATCGCACCAGAGTCCGGCTTCACCACCCACATACGGATAGCCGCCCTCGGTCAACAGTCCGATACGCACGAGTACACCCCCGATCTCCCATGAGGGGAGCCGCCGTTGACCCGGCGGCTCGCAGCGGGACGAACGTATGCGGACATGCCGGGTCGGCGCAGGCGCGGACCTGGGCGCAGCTGCGGGTGATGAGGCGGGAGACGTGCATCTGGGAGAGGCCGACGCGTTCCGCTATCCGGGAC
>NZ_JBEXOS010000074.1:0-40689 GCF_040611655.1 Streptomyces sp. NPDC006552 | reverse complement strand
GGGGGGGCTCCGCCCCCCCCCCCCCCCGGCCGCACATGCCGTACTCACCGCGCGTCAGGCGGGGGCGAAGACCGCCCGCACCGTCTTGCCGCCGCGCCGGTCCGGCTGCACGCTCCACCGCTGGGCCAGCGCGTGGACCAGGGCCAGGCCCCGGCCGGACTCGGCCAGCGGCGCGAGGGGCCGCAGCTCCGGAAGGCCGGGACCCTCGTCGCGCACCTCCACGATCAGCTCACCCGCGTCCAGGCGCAGGCTCATCCGGCAGCGCTGCTCGCAGGCCCGGGTGGCGTTCGTGACGAGCTCCGACACCACCAGCTCCGCGTCGGCCGCGGTCTCGTCGGTCCGTCCCGCCAGGAACGACCGGGTCAGACGGCGGGCCCAGCGGGCCGCGTTCGAGCCGCGTGGCATCAAATACTCCACGCGTGCGGCACGCCGTTCGGTGCTCCGGGGCGCACGCATGACGATCACTTCCTCTCGTAGTCTCCAGCACGGATCTTTCCGCGGCGCCGGGTGCCGCCGCGGCGGAGCGTGGCCGGCAGCCGGCGCCGCGGAGACGGGCCCGCCAGCGCGTGGTACCCGTGCCCGATGCGCCGGCCGATCAGGATGTACGCGATCAGCGCGCCCGTCGTGTTGAGGATGACGTCGTCCACGTCGAACGCGCGGCCCTCCACCAGCGCCCCCTGCGCCAGCTCCACGAGCACCATGACGAGCGCGGTCAGCAGCAGCACGCGCACCATCCGCATCCGCCGCCCCACCAGTACCGGCAGCAGCAGGCCGAACGGAGCCCCGAGCAGCAGATTGCCGCCGATCTGCTTGCACGCGGCCAGGAAGGTGTACGACTGCGCGTACTGCCGCAGCGAGGCACCCGGCCGCAGGTTGGACCCGGCGATCTTGTCGGACGCCGGGGACGGGGTGAGTGTGAGACGCGCCAGCACGGCGGAGAACGCGACGAGGGCGGCGAACGCGGCAAGTGCCACCAGCACCCGCGCGACCACCCGCCACCAGTTCCCCGGACGGGCCGAGTCCGCTTTACGGGGTCCTTCCGTCACCGATGTCATGCACCCCGTGTGCCCGGCCCGGGCCGGAACACGCCGACTGGCGGGCAGTCAACTCTCGTCGGTGGGATGGGCCAGTGTGTCGAGGTACCGCTCCACGGCGGACGACGACGCGCCGCCCGCGCAGCGCACCCGGCCCACCTGCGGTATCGGCGTCTTCCCGAGCCGAAGGGCCTGGGCCTCCAGGGCCTCCGTCAAGTGCCGCCGCCCCAGGGCCCGTTCGGTGGCCGTACGGCGTACGTACTCGATGACCGTCACCCCGAGGTGGTCCGCGTGCCCCTGGACCGCCTCGTACTCGTCGGGCGTGAAGAGTTCCCGCAGAAGCGCAGTACCGTCCATGGCCGCATGATGCCGCCCCGGACCGCGGCGCGGGGACGGACGGCATATTCACCCCCCGTTCGCGTGATGTCCGTCCCGCGGTCGGGCGACGCCACCGGGTGGTGGGGTGGACCCCCGCCACGGATCTCCGATAAGTTAGGCAAGGCTTACCTAATGGAGGTTCAGGATGGGTGTCCGACAGATCGCCGGTGCCGTGCCCACCACGGCGACCCGCGCACGCTCCGTGCTCGCCGCCGCGTGGAGCTGCGGCGTCACCACCGACGTGGGCCAGGACGACCTCGTCGGCGCCCACCGCGTCACCGAGGGCGCGACGGTGCGGATCGGGCCGCCGCCCGACAGCGTGCTCGCCGCCGCCGTGCTCTGCTCCCCGCACGGCCGCCCCACCGCCCTCCTGGAGTTCGCCGACGCGGCCCCCGTCCCCGTCCGCGACCGGGTCCGGGCCCGGCTCTGGCTCTCGGGCGAACTCGTCCCCGACGGCGAGGACCTCGTCCTGCGCCCCGGACGCGCCGTGCTCCAGACCCGCACCGAACGCCTCGGCATCGACCTCGGTGAACTCGCCGCCGCCGCGCCCGACCCCCTCGCCCTCGCCGAACCCCGCCTGCTCACCCACCTCGCCGACGCGCACCCCGAGGCCGTGGAACAGCTCACCCGGCTCATCGCCCCCGACAGCCTGCACGGCGTCGTCCGCGTTCAGCCCCTGGCCGTCGACCGGCACGGGCTGACCCTGCGCCTGGAGCGCGCCCGCGGCCAGGCCGACGTCCGCATCCCGTTCCACAGCCCGGCCGACGACCTGACCTCGCTCACCGAGCGCATGCACTGCCTGCTCACCTCCGCGCAGGCGCTCAGCCGCCGCCGGAGGTGACCTTCTCGCGCTCGGCGGCCCGCTCGGGCCCGGCCTGCGTCCTGGACTGCCGGAAAGCCCACTCCATGCGCGGCTCGACGACGTACCGGAAGACGCGCCGCACCGGGTTCGTGCACAGCAGCGTGATGCCCGTGACCGCCGTCGCCGTCACCGCCAGCTCCCCGAGCGGCGTGTGCAACCAGGGATGGCCGTACCAGCCGCCGAACCGCGCGGACTTGATGACGAAACCGTGCAGCAGGTACGCGTAGATCGTCCCGGTCCCCAGGGCCGTGAACCACAGCCGGCGTCCCGGCACCCACGCCAGGAAGCAGGCCGTGAGCACGAGGGCGAGGACGAAGAGGGCGGGTGTCGCGAACAGCCCCGCCCACGCGGGCACCCCGCGCCCCTCCACCGCCCCGCGGTGGTAGAACCACCCGGCGTCGAACCATGGCGCCACCTTGTACGCCGTCCCCAGCGCGACCAGCGCCACCGGCACCGCCGCCCACCGCACGCGCCAGGTACGCAGCCGCGCGAAGTGCTCGGGCCGCAGCACGAGCCCCACCACGAAGAACGGCAGGAACTGGACCACCCGTTGCAGCGCCAGGTCGCCGCCCGCGTCGGGCATCATCGACACGCCCGTCGCCAGCGCGAGCGAGACCGGCACGGGGTGGCGCAGCTGGAGCCAGAGCGGCGTCGACAGCCGCCAGACGAACAGCGCCACCAGGAACCACATCAGATACCAGGGGTCCAGCAGGCTGATCGGATAACCGGGGTCGTCCTGCCGCCACCGGTAGAACAGCGTGTAGGCGACCTCGAAGACGACGTACGGGACGACGACCCCCGTCACCAGCCGCTTCAACCGACCCGGCGCCATGTCGAAACTGCGGGAGAAGTACCCCGACACCAGCGCGAACGCCGGCATGTGGAAGGCGTAGACGGTCAGGTACACGGCCGTCACCGCGCGGCTTCCGTACGTGAGCGGCTCCCACGCGTGCCCGCACGCGACGAGCACGATGGTCAGGTACTTCACGTTGTCGAAGTACGACTCGCGTGCCCTGCCGCCGCCGGATATGCCGTGCGCTGCCTGCCGTGCCATCGCGCCGCTGCGCCCCTCCTCGTGCCGGACCACGCCTGCCGCCTGCCCCGTGCCGACCGTTCCATGACTGCGGCTGGGACACAAGCGCGGTGCCGGGACGCGCGGGACGCCGGCGGGCGGCCCGGGTCAGACGGCGGTGTAGGCGCCGTCCACCAGGTGGTAGCTGCCGGCCACGAACGAGGCGCGGTCCGAGAGGAGGAAGGCGATCAGCTCCGCGACCTCCTCGGCCAGACCGAGCCGGCCCGCCGGGTGCAGGCCGACGAGACCCGCGTAGGCGGCCTGGTCCATCTCCTTGAGCAGCGGCGTCTCGATGAAGCCCGGGCCGACCGCGTTGACGCGGATGCCCTGGGCGGCGTACTCGGCGGCGGCCGTCTTGGTCAGGCCGACGACGCCGTGCTTGGCGGCCACGTAGGCGGGGGAGCCTGCGAAGCCGACCGAGCCGAGGATGGAGGCGACGTTCACGATCGCGCCGCCCTTGCCCGCGGCCGCCATGACGGGTAGCTCGTAGCGCATCGAGTAGAAGACGCCGTCGAGGTTCGTGCGGATGACGCGGTCGTAGACCTCGATGTCGTACGCGCCGGTCGGGGCGCTGGCACCGCCGATACCGGCGTTGTTCACGGCCAGGTCGAGGCCGCCGAAGGTGTCGACGGTGAACCCGACGGCGGCCTCCACGGAAGCGGGCCGCGTCACGTCGAGCGTGACGGCGGCGGCCGCGACGCCCTCGCTCCGCAGCGCCTCGGCGGCCTCCTCGGCGCCCTGCTCGTCGTAGTCGGCGATGACGACGTTCGCGCCGCCGCGGCCCAGGCGGCGGGCGGTGGCCAGGCCGATGCCGGAGGCGGCGCCGGTGACCAGGGCGGTGCGGCCGGCGAACTCGGTGGCGTAGTCGGTGAGGCGGCCGGTGGTGGGGGTGGTGCTCATGGTGCGTGTCACTCTCTGCTTGCGGGGTCGGAGGTCGCCGCCGAACGGGCGGCCTCCCCGATGAGTCCGTCGTAGGCCCGCGTCACGAGAGCGGCGAGGTCCCCGGCGTCCTGGTCCGCGCCGCGCGCCCAGGTGCGCAGCGCGGCGGTCAGTACCCCGGCGGCGGCGCCGACGACGACCTCGGGACGCAGGTCCCGGGCGGGGTCGGTGCCGAGCCGGCCGGCGATGATGCGTACGGACTCGTCCTGGGCGTCGACCCGGATGCGCTCGTACGCGGCGAACAGGGCGGGCTCCGTGTCCAGCGTGGCGTACAACTGGCGCAGCCCCGGGCGGTGGTGCCAGCCGGGCGTCTCCCGGTCGGCCAGCCAGTCCGCTACGGCGTTGCGGTAGGCGCGCAGCGGGGGTTCGTCCGCGGGCCTCTCGCGCAGCGCGGCGTTGATCCGCGCGCCGTCCGCGCGGGTGAAGTCCAGCGCCGCGTCCTCTTTGCCGGTGAAGTGCCGGCTGAAGGTGCGGCGCGTGACGTCCGCGCGCTCGGCGATCGCCTCGACGGTCACGTCCGCGAGCCCACGCTCGAGCACCAGCTCGACCGCGGCCTCCGCCAGCGCCTCCCGGGTCCGGCGTGCCTTGACCTGCCGGCGGTCCTCGGGGGGCCGGGGGGTGGTGCCCTCGTTCGCCTTCATGGTTTCAGGGTACACCTTTATGTCCCGATGGGACATGAGTCCCGTCGGGACATGCGCGGGCCGGACATGGCCGGGTCAGGCGTGCCAGTGGCCGTGCAGGGCGGCGGTGGTGAACCCCGGGCCGTAGGCGACCGCGGTGCCGCGGGCCCCCGGCCGCGGCGGCTCGTCGTGCGTACGCTCCAGGACGCGCAGCACGCTGACGCCGCCGAGGTTGCCCTCGTCGGTGAGGGTGGCGGTGGAGTGGCGGGCCGCGTGGTCGTCGAGGTCCAGCGCCGCCGCGGTGTCGGTGATGATGCGGGGGCTGCCCGGGTGGATCACCGCGAAGTCGCTGCGGCGCGGGCCGAGCCAGTCCTGGAGCACCGGCAGCACCTCCTTGCTCGAGTTCCGGCCCTGCTTGGTGGAGTCGAAGTGGATGCCGTCGGCGTCGATCCGGCCCGCGAGGCGTTCCGCGGTGTCGGGGAGGATGTGCTCGAAGCTGTCCTCGATCGCGAACCCGGCGGTGACCGGTACGTCGCTCACGACCGCGGCCGCCGCCGAGTCGCCGAACAGCGCCTTGTAGATCATCGATTCGATGGTGCTGTCACTGTGGTGATAGACGGCGGAGAGGATCTCCGCCGCCACCACGAGCACCGTGCTGCCCGGCCGGGCCGCCACCATCTCGGACGCGCGGACCAACGATTTGGTCCCGCCGGTGCAGGCGGCCGATGTCACCGCGAGAGCGCGGGCGCTCGGGCGCATCCCGAGCCGGCTCATGAGGGCGACGTCGAGGTTGGGCACGGACCAGCCGGTGGAGTGCGTCGTGACGATCGCGTCGACGTCCGTCGCGACCAGTCCCGCCGTGTCGAGCGCGAAGACCGCCGCCTGTTCGGCGAGTTCGAGGGCATCGGTGAAATCGGTCCGCACCCGCGCGGTGATCCCCACGTCACCCGAGACGGTGCCCTCGTCGAGGGGCCGGCTGAAGTACCGGGTTCGGACGCCGCATCCGGCGACCGCCCGCACGAGAGCGTTGAGGCGCGGGTGGGCGCCGTGATGGGCGCGAATGTCGTCGATGATCTCGGAGGTCGTCACCTTGTGGGCGCCGAGAACGGTTCTGGGTCGGGATATGTAGGCAGGCATCTGTGAAGGCTCCCACTGGCGAAGGGGCGTGGGGGGCGCTCCAACGTACGTCACCACAAGGCGAGTCAGAAGAGCGGACGCTCACTTGGCCTGCAGCGCGGGCATGCGTGGATGGGTGTTGCGGACGCCGTGGTGGAAGACGAGGATCATCAGCCGGGCGCCGGGAGTGGTGAGCGGCTGGGCCGCGCACATGGTGGCCCAGCCCGATCCCCGGTGCGGGTGCAGCAGGGGCCGTTCGTCACCGTCCGGGTGGACGGCCGCCCCGCCCGCCTCGTAGAGCGCCGCCGAGACCGGGTCGGAGAGGACCTCCTTCTCGATCTGCCGCAGCGTGTCGTCATCGGGCCGGGAGGCCAGCGCCGCGCGCAGCTGTGGCATCACCAGGGGAGCCCACGAGTTGCGCCAGTCCTTGAGCACGACCCGGGCCTCCGGCTCCAGGAGCATCCAGCGCATCGTGTTACCGGGCGGGCGGCCGCTCGGGAACAGCTCCACGAACTCCCGGTTCCAGGCGAGCAGATCCCAGGACGCGTCGGTCACATACGCCATGTGACGCATGCCGTTGACCGCTTCCTGCCAGATGCCCGGGACCTCCTTGCCCGATGAGTCGTACAGCGGCCCGGGCGGATCCTGGAGCAGGGCGTACCGGCACAGCAGCACCCACTCCTGCTCGTTCAGGCCGAACAATCGGGCCACGTCGCGCAGCAGGTCCGTCGGCGGGCTCGGGTAGCTCCCCGACTCCAGCCGGTGGTACGTGCCGAGCGTCCGGTGCAGCAACTGGTCGACCTGGTGCTGGGAGAGGCCGGGTGCGCGCCGCCCCTGGCCCGTGGGGCGTTGGAAGCCGTGGGACTCGGGGGCTATGAGGGCGCGCCGTTCACGGAGCAGGGCGCGGAGCGCCTTCTTGTTCATGGTGGGTAATCCCTCTTCGTACACGCCGAGTTGAGCGTGTGCAGTCTAAATACTCCCATCGCCTTTGGTAATAAACATTGCCCGAAGAAAACGATCAGACACTCCGTCATGATGGCTCGTGCGGGGTTACCCACCTGCCGGTTTCATCGTCTGTGAGCACGTAGACACAGGGATGAGGCACCTGTGCCAGGCCGCTCGAAAATGGCCGAAATTTCCCGGCGTCGGGTAACTCAAGAGCCTTCGGGCTGTTCGCGTGAGCGGTAGCGGGACCGGGCCACTGAAATTGCTCGATGTGGCCGGAAAATGCGTTGCACGACGCACGTCCCGCTCTCGTCGGCGAGCGAGGCCCGGAGGTCACTGGCTGCGGTCGGTGCCGTCACTCGCCATTACGTAGCGGCCACGGCACCGACCGCGCCCGGTCTTGCCCGGCCACCCGGGCGGCCGCCGAGCCGGAGTATGGCGAGAACCACGCGGTGCGCAGGACGCCGGAAAGGCGACGGCGCCGCCCGCCGCGCCACCCCTCCGGGTTCTCAGTCCTCCTTGCGCAGCCCGCGGACGTAGTCCTCCGCCGCCGCGTCCAGACCGATGTCGTGCTGGGCCCGCTCGGACAGGTACCAGCGGTGCTCCAGCAGCTCGTGGTACAGCTCGGCCGGGTCCCCCGCGGCCGGGATCCGGTCGCGCACCGCACGGACCGTCGGACGGAACACGTCACGCACCCAGCGGTGGGCGAGGACCTCGGGACGGGCGCCCGGCGCGTCCTCCTGCGTCGCCATCCAGCTCTCCAGGTCGCCGAGGAGCCGCCGCGCCTGGTTCTCCTCCGCATCCATGCCGGTCAGCCGCAGCAGCTGGCGCTGGTGATGGCCCGCGTCGACGACCTTCGGCACGAACGTGACGGTGTCGCCGTGCGGCGAGCGGGAGATCTGCATCTCCGCCACGTCGAAGCCCAGATCGTTCAGCCGGCGGATGCGGCGCTCCATGTAGTGGTGCTTGCCCGCCGGATAGACCGAGGTGCGGGTCAGCTCGCTCCACAGGTTCGCGTACCGCTGCCCTATCTCCGTGCCGAACTCGACCGGGTCGATGGACGGGTGCAGCGCGCCGGACGCCTCCAGGTCGAGCATCTCGCCGCTGATGTTCACCCGGGCCAGGTCGATGTCGTAGGCGCGCTGCCCGTCACTGAGCGTCGGGTGCAGCTCGCCGGTCTCCGCGTCCACCAGATACGCGGCGTACGCGCCCGCGTCCCGCCGGAACAGCGTGTTGGAGAGCGAGCAGTCGCCCCACGCGAACCCCGCGAGGTGCAGCCGGACCAGCAGCACCGCCAGCGCGTCCATCAGACGGTGCACCGTGGTCGGGCGCATCGTCGTCTCGAACATGGACCGGTAGGGCTGGGAGCCGCCCAGGTGCCGGGTGATCAGGACCGGCTCCAGCGGGGAGCCGTCCGGCTGCTCGCGGCCGGTCACGACGGCCAGCGGATCGACCGCGGGTATCCCCAGCCGGTCGAGGGTGCGCAGCAGTTCGTACTCGCGCAGCGCCGGACGCTCGGCCAGCTCCTTCACGGCGACGACCTCGTCCCCGGCGCGCGCGTAGCGCACCACGTGCCGCGAGATGCCGCGCGGCAGCGGCACGAGATGTTCCTCCGGCCACTCCTCCAGCGGGATGTGCCACGGCAGGGCGAGCAGGAGCACCGGGTGCTCGGGGTTGGTGGCGCTGATCTGGAGCGGCATGGTCACCAGCGTAGAGGGCCCGGACGGGCGGCCCCGGCCGCGCGGGTTCAGGCGCCGCGGCCGGGGCCGTCCGCCGCCATGGACCGCTCCGCCGCCGCGAGGATCTCGGTCAGCCGCAGCCCGAACCGCGCGTCGCACGGCGCGGCCGCTCCCGTGCGCGCCGCTTCCCGCAGAACGTCGACGGCCGCGGCAAACGACTCCTGCGCGGCGCCGCCCGCCGGCATCGTGAACACCCCGTCCGGGCCCCGCAGTTCGACGGTGGAACCGGCCGCCGCGCGCGGCGCCGTCAGGCTCAGGGCTGCCGTGCTGGAGGCGCCGGAGGCGTGCCGCAGGACGAGGTGCACGGTGTCACCGGCGCCGTGCCGAGCCGTCACCTCCACCACGTCGCCGAGGACCGGCAGCAGCACGGAGAGGGCGTGCGGGCCCACGTCCCACAGGGCGCCGCGCTCGGCCCGCCAGGGCGTGGAGGCCCGCACGGCGGTGTCGTCGCCGGGTGTGTACAGGGCGCCGTACCAGTCGGCGCGTCCGGTGAACCAGTCCGTGACGGCGGCCTGTTCGGCGATCCACGCCGCGGGGGCGGGCGCGTAGCGCAGCGTGCAGAAGACGGCCGAGGCGACGCCCGCCGCGTCCGCGGCCTCCACCACGGCGCGGGCCGCGGCCGGCTCCGTGGCGACCGGCTTGTCGAGCAGCAGATGGCAGCCGGCCGCCGCGGCCCGGGCCGCCAGCGGTGCCTGCACGTCCGGCGGCACGGCGAACGCCACGGCGTCGCACGCCGCGAACAGCGCGTCCACCTCGTCGTAGGCCGTGGCGCCGTGCGCCGCCGCCAGTTCGGCGGCGGCCTCGGGGCGGCGGCCCCAGACGCCGGTGAACTCGGTGTGCGGATGGGCGGCGAGCGCCGGGGCGTGGGTCCGCCGGGCCCAGGGGCCCGTGCCGACAAGTCCGAAGCGCAGTACGTCGGTCGAGATCATGAGGGGCAGTATCGCCCGCTCGGACCGGCGGCCGCGGCGCCGGCGGGGCCGGGGCGTGGCGCGGGTGCCGGGATCCCGCCGGGCGCAGACAGCGGGGCGGGCGGTGGTGAATAATGATTCACCTCATGGGTGAATGCGTATTCACCCTTTCTCCCGGCGCCGGTCCCGGCCCGCGTCACCGAGCAGGAGACCCATGGACTCCGCTGCGATACCCGTGCCGCCGCGCCTGCGCGAGCGCCTCACCGTGCCCGTGCTCGCCTTCGGCGGCATCCTCATGGCGGTCATGCAGACCGTCGTCGTCCCGCTGCTGCCGGATCTGCCCCGGCTCACCGGAGCCTCCCCCGGGGCCGTCTCCTGGATGGTCACCGCGACCCTCCTCGCCGGCGCCGTCCTCACCCCCGTCCTCGGCCGGGCCGGCGACATGTACGGCAAGCGGCGCGTCCTGCTGATCGCGCTCGCCCTGATGACCGGCGGCTCCGTGCTCTGCGCGCTCACCTCCGACATCCGCCTCCTGATCGCGGCCCGCGCGCTGCAAGGCGCCGCGGCCGCCGTGGTGCCGCTGTCCATCAGCATCCTGCGCGACGAACTCCCGCCGCACCGCACCCACTCCGCGGTCGCCCTGATGAGTTCCACCGTCGGCATCGGCGCCGCCCTCGGACTGCCGCTGGCCGCGCTGATCGTGCAGTACGCGAACTGGCACGTGATGTTCTGGGCGACCAGCGCGCTCGGCGCGCTCGGACTCGCCCTCGCCTGGTGGGCGGTGCGCGAGTCGCCGGTCCGGGCACCCGGCCGCTTCGACGCCCTGGGCACCGCCGGCCTCGCCGCCGGCCTGGTCAGCCTGCTGCTCGGCGTCTCCCAGGGCGGGCAGTGGGGGTGGGGCAGCGCCCGCGTCGTCGGCCTGTTCGCGGCCGCCGTCGTGATTCTCGGCCTGTGGGCGTGGCAGCAACTGCGCACCGCGAGCCCCCTGGTGGACCTCCGGCTCGCCGCGGGCCGCCGCGTCGGACTGCCGCACGTCGCGGCGTTCTTCACCGGCTTCGCGTTCTACGCCAACTCGCTCGTCACCGCGCAGCTCGTCCAGGCCCCCGTCGCCACCGGCTACGGCCTCGGCCTGTCCATCGTCGCGACCGGGCTGTGCATGCTCCCCAGCGGCGTCATCATGCTGCTGTTCTCGCCGGTCTCCGCCCGGATCTCCGCCGCTCGCGGCCCGCGCGTGACGCTGGCCGCCGGCGGCGTCGTGCTCGCCCTCGGGTACGCCGTACGGATCGCCGACAGCACCGACCTGTGGGTCATCCTCGTCGGCGCGGCCGTCGTCTCGACCGGGACGACCCTCGCCTACTCGGCGCTGCCCACGCTGATCCTGCGCGCCGTCCCGCCGGGCGCGACCGCCTCCGCGAACGGCGTGAACGTCCTCATGCGCACCATCGGCCAGGCCGTCTCCAGTGCCGCCGTCGCCGCGGTCCTCGTCCACCACACCACCCGGGTGGGCGGCGCCGAGGTACCGGCCCTCTCCGGCTACCAGCTCGCCTTCGCGATGGCGGGTACGGTCGCGCTGGTGGCCACGGCCGTCGCCCTCACCGTCCCCGCCGACCCGGCGTCCCCGGCCGTCGGCGCGGCCGCCCCGGCCATCGCCACGAAGGGAGCCTGACGTGACGAGCCCGGCCCGCGCCGACGCGAAGGGAGCCGGCGCGGGCCGGCGCGACGCCGAGGCGACCAAGGCCGCCATCATGAAGGCCGCCCGGTACCTGCTCGCCCGGCACGCCCACGGCGACATCACGCTCAAGGCGGTCGCCGAGCGGGCCGGCGTCAGCCCGCCGCTCGTCCTCAAGTACTTCGGGAACAAGGACGCGCTGTTCACCCGCGTCATGGATTTCGAGGCCGACGTCGAGGCGTTCCTCGACGCGCCCCTCGCCGCTCTCGGCGCCCACATGGTGCGCCACGTCCTGACCGGCCAGGCCGAGCGGGGCGCCGACCCCGTCCTGCGTATCGTCTTCGCCCCGCTCCAGGGCGAGCAGGGCGAGACACTGCGGGCCAACTTCCGCTCCCAGGTCAGCGGCCGCCTCGCCGAACGCCTCCCCGGCGAGGACGCGGGCCTGCGCGCCGAACTGGCCGTCTCCATGCTGCTCGGCCTCGGCGTCATGTACGGCATCGCCCGCGGCCCGCACGTGCGGGCAGCGACCATCGAGGACATCGTGGCCCGCTACGCCCCGGCGGTCCAGACCCACCTCACGCCGTGACCGGCCCCGGCTGTTCCAGGGCTAGGAGGGGCCGGCCCCTGACGATGCAGGCCGCCCGCAACGTCCAGGGGCGCGGGGAACCGCGCGCCCAGCCCCCACTCACCCGCACCGCACGTGCAGCGGCTCGAACCCGACCACGGTCTCGACCTCATCGGCCCAGCGCACCGTCACCTCCTCACCAGCGACGACAACCTCGCTCACCGACTCGGCGAGCCCCGCACCGGACTCCCCACCAAGGGCGGCCAGCGCCACGAAGACCCCGTCCCCCTCAAGCCCGGCGGAAAGCCGCGGCACCCGCACCCACGGCTCGTACGCCGTCCCCTCCGGCGCCCGCACCGAGTCCAGCTCACCCCACCCGTACAGGCCCACCAGCTCGGAGCGGAGCGCCTGCGTGGCCCACCCGGTGAGCGTCACCCGGGCGCCGTGCGGGGCTCCCACCACCCGGTGCACGCGCAGCTCATGGCGGCCGCGCGCCACGGTCACGCTCTCCACCCGCAGCCCCGGCACCATCGGCGGCCCCGCGGGGAAGACCGGCCGGTGCCAGGACGCCGCCCAGCCCCAGCCGTCGCCCTGGCCCGCGCCCAGCGGACGGATCCGGCGCCGGGTGCTCACCACCCCGCCGACCTCGACGCCGAGATGGTTGTCGGCGGCGTTGGTCCGGGACGTCGGCCCGGTGTGCGTGGAGTACGCCTGGCGGCCGTAGAGGACGTCGTCCTGCGCCGCGGCCTCGCCCTCGTGCGGGCGGACGTGGTCGCTGCCGTGGTTGTGCAGCCGCACGATCCCGTCGTCCCGCGTCGACTGCACCAGCAGCCCCGGCGCGGGCAGCGCGAGCACCCGGTCGGGGCCCTCGCTCGGGGCCGCCTCCTCCGGCGCGGTCCACAGCGGGTCGTCCGCCGGGGCGAGCAGCGCCACGAACCCCTTCGACGCCCAGTACGGGGACGCGGGCCCGGAGTACGGCTGGAGCGTGGCCGCGTGCGGGCCGTGCCAGCCCAGGCTCAGCAGGCCCTCGTCCGTGACGCCGCCCCGGTCGAGGAAGTAGCGCAGGGCGCCACTGATGAGGCGGCGCGAGACACCCGGTGCCAGCGGGGTGTGCCCGGTGACCGCTCCGGCGCCGATGGCCGCCGTCGCCGCGAACCGGTAGGTCAGCGAGCGCCCGAAGTGGATCGGCGCGCCGTCCCCGCCGAAGAGGAGGGAGAAGCCCTCCAGGTGCGCCCGCAGCCGGGGTCCGAAGCGGGCCGACAACGCCGTGTCCCCGGACAGATGGGCGTGCAGCAGCGGATACAGGTGCAGCGCCCACCCGTTGTAGTGGTCGAAGGCCCGCCCGTCGCCGTCCGCGTACCAGCCGTCGCCCCGGTACCACGTCTCCATCAGACCGAGGGCGCGCTCCATGGCGCGCGCCGTGGCCGCGTCGCCCCGGCCCACCGACTCCAGGAACGACGCCACCATGAAGGGGAAGAGGTACCAGTTGTTGGGCGCGGGCGTGTGGTCGATCGCGCCCCGCAGCCACGTCTCCGCCCGGTCCTGCACGTCGCCGTCGAGCCGGTCCCACAACCAGGGCCGCGTCAGCGTCAGACCGAGCGCCACCGACGCCGACTCCACCATCGGCTGGCCCTGTACGTGGTGGTCGAGGATGAGCGGCCACGACTCGGCGTCGTCCGCACCGGGCGTGCGGGTGCCCGCGGCGAGGCCGCTCGCGTACCGCTCCAGCCAGCCGTGCGGGTCCTTGCCGTCGGCGCCCGCGACCCGGAAGGCGGCCGCCAGGAACGTCCGCGCGTACCCTTCGAGGCCGTCCGAGCGGACCCCGGAGGCGGAGGGCCGGCCCGGCAGGTCGAGGAGCGCGCCGCCGGGGGTGGCCCAGCGCCACGCGGCGGTGAGCAGACCGTCGGCGACGGCCTCCCAGTGGGCGCGGGTATAGCCGGTGTACGGGCTCAGCGCCCGGTCCTCCGCCGGAAGGTCGAAGGGGGAACGCGTGCCACCAGTAACGGTCATGCCAGGAACGCCAGCCTTTCGCGTCGTACGGGGTGGGCGAAACCGTCGCCCGCGGCCCAGCGGGCCAGTTCGCCGACGGCGGTGTCGGCGAGCCGCTGCCACTCGTTGCCCTGCGAACCGGCGAGGTGCGGGGTGATGAGCGCGTTCGGGCACTCCCACAACGGGTGGTCGCGGGGGAGGACTTCGGGGTCGGTGACGTCGAGCACGGCCCGGATGCGGCCCGCCCGTACCACGTCGGTGAGCGCGTCCTGGTCGACGACCGCGCCGCGCGAGGTGTTGATGAGCGCCGCGCCGGGCCGCATCGAGGTGAGCAGCTCCCGGCTGACGAGCCCGCGCGTGGCGGGCAGCAGCGGCGTGTGGACGCTCACCAGGTCGCTCCGGGTGAACAGTTCGGGCAGCCCCACCCCCTCCACGCCCAGCTCGGCCGCCTCGGCCGGGGTGACGTACGGGTCGTGCAGCAGCACCTCGAAGTCGAAGGGCCGCAGCAGTTCGATGACCCGGCGGCCGATCAGCGACGCGGACAGCAGGCCGACGGTCCGGCGGTAGTTGCCCACGTCGTGCGAGGTGAGCAGCCAGGCGTCGCGGGCGCGGTCCCGGCGGAAGTCGCGGGCGCGTTCCAGGACGTGCTTGCCGTGCAGCAGGAGCATCGCGAGGGTGTACTCGGCGACCGGCAGGGCGTTGGCCGCGGCCGCCGAGGTGACCTCGATGCCCCGCTCCCAGCAGGCGTCGGTGACGTGGCCGCGCACCGAACCGGCCGCGTGCACCACGGCCCGCAGGCGCGGCGCCGCGGCGAGGACGTCCGCGTCGAGCGGCGGGCACCCCCACCCGGTGACCAGGACCTCCACGCCGGCGAGGAGTTCCTTGGCGCGGACGGTCGTCAGATCGTCCAGGACGGGCAGGGGAGCCAGGTCGCAGACCTTCGTGAGCGCGGCCATGGACCGCGGCGCGAAGACGGCCGCCGCGGCCTGGGGAGACATGGCCAGCGCCGCGCGGGGCTTGCTCACTTGACCGCTCCCGCCGTCAGGCCGGAGCGCCAGAACCGCTGGAGGAAGACGAACGCGAGGACGAGGGGGAGCACCGCGAGGAGCGAGCCCATGATCACCACCGGGTAGTACTCGGGAGAGACGGTCGCCTGACTGTTCCACTGGAACAGGCCGAGGCTGACCGGGTACAGGTTCTGGTTCGACAGCATGACCATCGGCAGGAAGAAGTTGTTCCAGATCGAGGTCAGCTGGAAGAGGAAGATCGTGACGAGCCCCGGCCCGAGCATGCGCAGCGCGACCCGGACGTACGTCGTCAGCTCGCCGGCGCCGTCGACGCGCGCCGCCTCCAGGACCTCGTCGGGGACGTAGCCCTGCGCGAAGATGCGGCCCAGGTAGACGCCGAACGGGTTGAACAGGACGGGGACGAACACCGACCAGAAGGTGTTCACGACCCCGGTCGCGGACGCGATCAGATAGAGCGGCAGCGCGAGCACCGTCTGCGGCACCATCACCGCCGCGAGCACCAGGCCGAACAGCTTCTCCTTGTGCCGGAAGTGGTACTTGTCGAACGCGTACCCGCAGGCGACGCTGATCATGGCGCCGAGCGCCGCGCCCAGCACCGCGTAGAGCAGGCTGTTGCCGTACCAGCGGCTGTACAGGCCCCCGTCCATCGCGAACAGGTCCTTGACGTTCTGCACCAGGGAGAAGTCGCCGAAGGACAGGATGCTGCTGCTGAACAGGCCGTCGCGGGACTTCGTCGCGGCGAGCACCAGCCACAGGGCGGGCAGCAGGGTGTAGAGGACGGAGATCGCGACGACGACGTTGACGGTCGCCCGGCCGAGCAGCCGGGGCCGCAGCAAGGTGGAGTCCGTGGCACTCATCGGGCGTTCTCCTCGGCCGAGTTGACGCGGTTGGTCCAGCGGGTGACGCCGTAGGAGACGGCGATCGTGATGATCAGCAGGATCACCGAGGCGGCGGCCGCCAGCGAGTAGTTGTTCCGGCTGAACGCCGCGTCGTAGATGTACATGCTCGGGGAGAACCGGGCGCCGATCATCTGCGAGGCCTGGTGCAGCAACGCCGGTTCGGTGAACAGTTGCAGCGCCCAGATCAGCGTGAACATCGCGACCATCACGATGGAGGAGCGCACCAGCGGCGCCTTCACCTGGAGCGCGGTGCGCACCGGGCCCGCGCCGTCGACCACGGCGGCTTCCAGGACCTCGCGGGGGACCGCCTGCAGAGCCGCGTAGAAGACGACCATGTTGTAGCCGAGGTTGCTCCACAGGGCGATGTTCACGATCGACGGCAGCGTGGTGTGCAGGCCGAGGAAGTCGACGGTGAGGTCCGCCTTGCCGAGCACCTCGATGATCGGGCTGATGCCCGGCGTGTACAGGTAGAGCCAGATCAGCGCGCCGATGATGCCGGGCACGGCGTGCGGCAGGAACAGGCCCAGCTGGGCCCAGGAGCGCAGCCGCACGACACCCGAGTCCAGCAGTAGGGCGAGTGCGAGCGAGCCGACCGTCATCAGCGGGATGTAGATCACGCAGTACAGCGCGACCGTGCCGAGCCCGGACAGGAAGGACGGGTCCGTGAGCACGGAGGTGTACGAGCGCAGGCCGACGAAGACCCGGTGCTCGGGGCCGAAGCCGAGCCCCGGCTGGTCGTCGCTGAAGAAGCTCAGCCACACCGCCGTGCCGACCGGGATCAGGAAGACGAGGGTGAGCAGGGCGAAGAACGGGGCCATCAGGACGCCGGCCGCGCCGCCTCTGCGGCGTGCGGCCGCGCGGCGCGCCGTGTGCCGGGATCCGTCCGCCTCCCGCGGGGGCGCGGCCGCCACCGGGGCCTGTGCCGTCGTGGTCATGGAAGTCACCTGCCTTTCGGGGTGCGGACGTTCACGTGGTGTGCTGGGTGGTGGTGAGGCCGAGCGCCTTCAGATCGGGCATCGTGCCCTCCTGGGCCGCGCGCATCGAGGACTCGAGCGTGCCCGAACCGGCGGCCGCGCGGGCGAACGCGTCCTGCATGACCTGGCCGGTGGCGGTCATCCGGGGCCCCCACACCCAGCCGTCGCCGATCTTGTGCGCCTCCTGCTCGAACAGGGTGTAGATGTCCTGGCCGCCGTAGTACGCGCGGTCGAACGCGGAGCGCCCCACCCCGATCAGTTCGGTCGCGGCCGGGTACTGGCTGCTGGCGCCGCTGGACAGCCGGGCCTTGAGTGCGTCCGGGCTGGAGACCTGCCACTCGATGAACTCCATCGCGGCCTCGGGGTGCTTGCTGTCCCGGGTGATGGCGAAGGTGGAGCCGCCGTTCGTGCCGAGGGACGGCCGCTTCGGGTCCCACTGGGGCTGCGGGGCGATGCGCCACTCGCCCTTCATCTCGGGGTGGGCGTTCATCTGCGCGCCCGCGTCCCAGGCCCCGCTGTGCCGGGTGAGGATCAGGCCGCCCGCGTTCTGCGCGTCGTTGGCCCGGCTGTTGGGGGAGTTGACGTAGACGAGGTCGTCGTCGATGAGCCGCTGCCAGTACCGGGAGACCCGCCGGGTGGGCGCGTCGGCGAGCGAGACGTTCCACGCCCCCTTCGACGTGTCGAACCACTGGGCGCCGGCCTGCCAGCACCACCCGGAGAACTGGCCCATGTCCGTGGAGAAGACGGTCACTTTCCGCTTGCCGCCGGTGCGGCGCACGGCCCGGGCCAGATCGGCGTACTCCTCCCAGGTGGTGGGCACGTCGAAGCCGTACCTGGCGAACAGGTCCCTGCGGTAGTGCAGCACCATCGGCTCGACGTCCAGCGGCACGCTGTAGGTGCGCTTCTCGAACGTCGTGAGGCCGAGGGCCTGCGGCAGCAGCTTCGACCGGAGCCTGTCGCTGATCATGTCCGTGATGTCGCGGGCGACGCCGTCGATGGCGTACCCGGGGACCTGCGGGTACTCGATCGTGGCGACGTCCGGGGCGTTGCCCGCCCGGGCCGCGTTGCTGAGCTTCAGATAGCCGCCGGACGGTCCGGAGGGGATCTGCTCGAAGACGACCTTGATGTGGTCGTGGGTCTGGTTGAACGCGTCCACCACTTCCTGGCTGCCGCGCAGCGCGGACCAGAAGGTGACGGTCGTGGTGGCTCTGGTGCTCTTGGTACCGGACTTGCTGCTGCTCCCGGATGACGCGCTGTCGGATCCGCTGCAGGCGCTCAGGGCGCCCGTCAGCGGCAGCGCGGTGATCGCGGCGAGCACGGATCGACGGCTCTGTCGACCAGGCATGGGCGCCTCCCGCGGCTCCTGCGTGTTCGAGTCACGGGAATACTGATCGGCTGAGCAGACGCGGTCAATAGATCGATCAGAGGAAAATGAAACGGTCAAACGCTCAATTCGTGGGAGGTGTCGGCCCCGGCACCGCCGCGGCACCGCCCGGCGCCCGGGTCGAGCCGCGGACCTTCAGCTCGGGCAGCAGCTCCAGGCGCCGCACCGGCCCCGCCGGTCCCCGGCCGCCGAGCCGGCGCAGCAGCAGCTCCGCGGCGGCCCGGCCGACGTCCGCCTTCGGCGGCGACACGGCGGTCAGCGGCGTGCTGCCGAGCGCCGCGACCACGTCGTCGTAGGCGATCACGGAGCAGTCCTCCGGGACGCGCACCCCGCTGTCCCGCAGCGACTGCACCAGCATCAGCGCGTCCACGTCACCGTGGAGCACCGCGGCCGTCGCCCCCACCTCCGCGAGCAGCGCGGGCAGTTCGATGCCCTCCTGCGCGCTCTCCGCCTCCGGATCGGGAGCGGCGCCGGGCGAGCTGAGGGCGAGCGCCCATTTGTCGACATCGGGGTGGTCCGCCGCGATCTCGGTGAACGCCGCCCGCAGGGCGCGCGCCGTCGGGCTGTCGTCGCGCGCGGCGAGCACGATCCGCCGGTGGCCGAGGCCCGTGAGGTGCTCGACGGCGAGATGGATGCCGTACCAGTGATCCGTGCAGACGGTGTCCACGGCGTGCAGCGCGCTGCCCCGCCGCGGCCTGCGCTCCATCACCACCGCCGGCACCGCGAGCCGGGCCAGCCACGCGTAGTCCGCCTCCTCCGTGGCGCGGCTGCGCCAGCGCGGCGCGATCAGCAGGCCCCGCGCCCCCTGCGCCAGGGCCCGCTCCACGAGCGGCTGTTCGGCGCCCGGCGCGGTCGGCGCGATGTGCAGCGCGATCCGCACGCCGGCCTCTTCGAAGGCGGTGCGGGCGCCGTGCAGCGTCTCGTAGAGATAGGCGTGCCGCTCGGGCACGACGAGGGCGACCGGGCCGCCGTCCGCCGCCGGCGGGGCGGCCGGCACCGCGGTCTGCTCGGTCTCCGGCAGCACCGGACGGGCCACCCCGTGCCCGCGCCGCAGCTTCCCCTCCCGGGCCAGCTCCTCCACGTCACGGCGGACGGTCACCACCGAGACCGCCAGCTCCGCGGCGAGCTCGCTGACCCGGGTCGCGCCGCGCGACCGCACGACCGCGAGTATCCGCTGCCGCCGGAGATCGACCGGTTCGCGCATGCTGCTGGCCCCCTCTGCACCGCTGTTCGTTTGAGCGGTTCGCTGAACGCTTCGGCCGCAGCATAACCAGCGGGCGCGGGGCGCGGTCAGCCCCCGGCGCCGACCGGTTCCGGCGGGAGGCGGTCGAGGACGATACCGAAGTACTGGTCGTAGGCCCGCAGCACCGCGGCGTCTGTGGGCAGCTCGGTGCGGGTGCGCTCCGTGCCGTGGGTCGTGGTGAGCGTATGACCGCTGAGGGTGAGCCGGCCGTCCTCGGTCAGCAGCGAACAGACCAGCGACCGGGTGAAGTGCGAGTCCGGCGAGGTCCGGTGGTACCAGGCGCCCGCCTCGAAGTCCCGCAGCACCCGCGGGCGCTGGTCGAGCAGGTACTGCGGCTCGCCGTCGCGCAGCACCAGCAGATCGCCGCCGTCGGCCTCCTCGACGCGGAACGTCCCACCGGGATCGCGCTGCTCACCACGCTCCCCATAGGCCAGCGGGAAGTGTGTGTGCGTGCCGAAGCCGATGTCGGCCAGCCAGTCGCCGCCCCGCGCGTCGCGCACCCGCAGCGCGAGATGGTCGTAGGGGATGCCGGGCCGCCCGCCCTCGCCGACGCCGCGCGCCTGGAGCAGCGTCACCTGGAAACCGACGGCGCCCAGGAGCGCGGCGAACGCGCCGTTCAGCTCGTAACAGAAGCCGCCGCGGCGCCGGTCGACCAGCTTGGCGACGAGCGCCTGCGGCGTGAGCGTGACGGCCTCGCCCAGATGGACGGAGAGGTTCTCGAACGGCACGGTGCGCAGATGGGCCAGGTGCAGCGTGCGCAGCGCCTCGGCGGTCGGCGCGGCCGGGCGCGCGGCGCCGATACGGGCCAGGTAGGCGTCGGTACGGGCGTGATCCAGGTGAGCCATGCGGACAGTCTCACCGCTCGCGCGCGTCGGGCCCCGGCCGGACCGGCAGCCGGCGCACGCTGTTGCCGACGAAACCCGCGTGGGCGGGAAGCTCCCGCGCCGGCACGGCCAGGTCGAGGTCCGGGAACCGGGTGAACAGCCGCTCCAGGGCGACCGTCGCCTCCAGCCGGGCCAGCGGCGCCCCCAGGCAGTAATGGGCGCCGTGCCCGAGCGAGAGGTGCCGGCCGCCCGCCGTGCGGCGGGTCAGGTCGAAGCGGTCGGCGTCCGGGCCATGGGCGGCCGGATCGCGGCCCGCCGCCGAGTACCCCGCGAGCACGGGGGTGCCGCGCGGGATCACCGTGCCGTCCACGGTGAGATCCCGGGTCGGGTACCGGAACGGGAAGTAGCTGACCGGGCTGTCCCAGCGCAGTGTCTCTTCCACGACATCCGTCCACGTCGCCGCACCGGCCCGCACCAGGTCCAGCTGCTCGCGGTGCCCGCACAGCGCCCGCACCGCGTTCGTGATCAGGTTCAGGGTCGTCTCGTGGCCGGCTACGACGAACAGGATCAGCGTGCCGATCAGTTCCTCCTGGCTCAGCCGGTCGCCGTCCTGCGCACGCGCCGCTATCAGGGCGCTGGTCAGGTCCGCGCCCGGCTGCGCGGCCCGCGCCGCCGCGACCCGGGCGAGCACCTCCACCATCTCCTTGTTCGCGGCGAGAGCCTCCTGCGGGGCCGTGCCGGTGGCGACGATCCGGCTCGACAGCTGGTGCAGCCGCTCCCGGAACTCCTCGTCCACGCCGAAGAGTTCGCAGATGACGCGCATCGGCAGCGGCAGCGCGAACCGGGACCGCAGCTCGACCACACCACCGGCCGCCGCCTCCCGGGCGACGGTGTCGAGCAGGTCGTCGACCAGCCGCTCCACGCGCGGGCGCAGCGCCGCCACCCGCCGTGCCGTGAACGCCCCGCTGACGAGCGAGCGCAGCCGCCGGTGGTCGTCGCCGTCGGCCGTCGTCATGCCGCGCACCGTCGCGAAGGTGCGCAGCGGCCAGCCCGGCGGGATCCGGCCTTCGGCCAGTGCCGTGAAATGCCGGGCGTCCTTGGCGACATCGGGGTGCGCGAGGAACTCCCGCAGCGCGTCGTGGCCGAGGACGAGCATCCCCGGCACGTCGCCGGGGAGCACGACCGCGGCCACCGCGCCGCGCTCCCGCAACCGGGCGTTGCGCGCGTGCGGGCAGCCGCCCGCGGGGTCGATGCGGTGCGCCGCCGCGGCGGCGGAGGGGTGCGCGCCGGGTCCGGTCTCCGTGCCGCTGTCCGGAGCGGGCGCGGCGAGGGCCCCGGCGGGTGCGGCACTCTCCGCGGCGGTCTCGGCGACGGCCCCGGCGACGGCCCCGGCAGAGGTCTCGGCGGTGGCGTCCGTGCTGGTGTCCGTAGTGGTGCCGGTGTGGTCTCGGGCGTCGGCGGAGGAGGTCACGGCGGGCTCCTGACGGGTCGGGGGCGGGCACGGGGGAGTGCCCGGCCCTGCCCGGCCCGTCCACTTCCCCCGAACACGACGGCCCCTCGGATCCTACGGCGCCGGGGACTCCAGGCCCAGGTCGTAGACCCGGTCCAGCAGCCACGCCTCGTTGCCCCGCAACCCCGCCCGGCGCAGCGCCTCGTCGGCCTCCGCGAGGGGCCCGGCGAGCACCGACGCCGTCGCGGGCGGTTCGGTGCCGGAGAGCGCGGCGCGCGCGGTGTGCAGCAGCCGCAGACAGGCCTGCGCCGCGGCCACGTCGGGGTTCTTCGTCTGTCGACCGTACTGGTTGCCGTTCCTGGTCCCGTTCATGTTCCCACTCTTGCGCACGGGTCTGACAATCCGTCTCCAATGGGGCGGCGCTAGCCTCATGGGAGCCCTGGGACACCTGCCCGGGGCGCGCACGGAAAGGAGGGAGCCGCCGGTGGCCTCGCTCGCAGTTCCCCTGTTCGACCCCGAGGCGGGCCAAGGTGCCCGGCAGCTCGCCGAGTTGGGGCTCGCGCTGGTCCTGTCCACCCTGATCGGCGCCGAACGCGCCGTCCAGCAGAAGAGCGCGGGCCTGCGCACCCACACGCTCGTCGGGGTGGGCAGCGCCCTGTTCATGGAGGTGTCGCAGCACGGGTTCAACTCCGTGCTCGCCCTGGAGGGCGTGTCGTTCGACCCGTCCCGGGTGGCCGCGCAGGTCGTCTCCGGGATCGGGTTCATCGGCGGCGGCCTCATCTTCGTCCGCCGGGACGCCGTACGCGGCCTCACCACGGCCGCCACGGTCTGGCTGACCTGCGCCATAGGGATGGCCTGCGGCGGCGGTCTGCCCCTGCTCGCCCTCGCCGCGACCGCCTGCCACTTCCTCGTCGTCCGGGGCTACCCGTACCTGACCCGGCGGGTCCCGGCGCTCGCCACCGAACGGCGCTCGGGCCTGTACCTCGCCTACCGGGTCGGCGGCAGCGTGCTGACCCGTGTCCTGGAGGAGTGCACGGGCCGGGGCTTCCGGGTCGTGGAACTGCGCGCCGACCGCGCCGACCGCACGGGCTGGGAGGAGGGCCAGGACCGCCCCGGCACGATGGCCGTCCGCATGGAGATCGAGGGAGCGTCCGCCGTCCCGGATCTGGTCGCGGTCCTGGCCGAACTCGACGGGGTCCTCGACGTGGCGTCCATGGAGACGGCGGCGGAGGAGTAGCCGGGGGAGTGGTCGGGGGAGCGGCGCGGGGCGGCCTGCTGCCGGCCGTTCTTGGGCAGTCGTCAGGCGGTCGGGGTCCGTCCGCCGCCGGTTGGCCGACAGCAGTTACGTCTGCCTGACCGGCAGCGGCTACGTCTTCGCGGACGCCGCGCAGGCCCGTGCCCTCGCCGAGCCGCCGGCCCCGGCACACCGACTCCGGTACACCGACCCCGGCACACCGGGCCCGGCAGTTCAGCGGCGCGTCAGCCGCATCCGCAGGTCCTGGGGCATCAGCGTCAGGCGTTCCGCGATCCGCAGCCGGTACCCGGGCTCCGCGTGGAGGTCGTAGCGGCGCAGGAGCAGGCCCAGCACCAAGGTCGCCTCGTGCAGCGCGAACTGACGGCCGATGCAGGCCCGGGCCCCCGTGCCGAAGGGCTTGAACACGTGCGCGGGCCGGCCCCGTACCGCCTGCGGCGAGAACCGTTCGGGGTCGAAGACTTCCGGGTGCTCGCCCCACGCCGCCGGGTCCCGGTGCAGCATCGTCGTCAGGACCAGCGCCCAGGCGCCGCGCCGCATCGGGTGCCTGCCGCCCAGCGTCGTGTCGGCGACGGCTTCGCGGGCGAACGCCGGCGCCGTCGGCCACAACCGCAGCGACTCGTCGAGGACCCGCCGCAGATAGCGCAGCTTGGCGACCTGTTCGTAGGCCGGGACCGGCGCGTCGCCCCAGACGCGGTCGACCTCTTCCTGGGCCTTCGCGAGCACCGCGCGGTCCTGCGCCAGGTAGTGCAGCGCGAACGAGAGCGCGCCCGACGTCGTCTCGTGCCCGGCGACCAGAAACGTGATCACCTGGCGGCGGATGTTCTCCGGTGTCAGCCGCTCCCCGGTCTCGGGATGCGCCACCTCCAGCATCCGGTCGAGCAGGTCACCGGGGCCGCCGCCGGTGGCGCGGCGCGCGGCGATCACCTCGTCGACCGTGCGGTTCAGACAGGCGCGGTCCGCGGCGTTGCGCCGCTCGGCGCCGCGCAGCAGGGAGGAGAGCAGCGGCGGCACCACGTTGCGGCGCTGGGCGAAGGAGAGGGCGCCCACCATCGCCGTCACGAAGGGGTGCGGCCCCTCCGCGCCGAAGTCCCGCTCGAAGGAGCCGAAGTCGTGCCCGAACCCGGTCCGCGCGATCGTCTCCAGCGTCAGCTTCGTCATGTCTCCAGGCACGTCCACCGGCCGCCCGGCCGCCTCGTTCACGTCCCACGCGGCCATCAGCTGTCCCGCGACGTCGAGCATCAGCGGGTGGTAACCCGCCATCGCGTCGCGGCTGAAGCCGGGGGCCAGGATGTCGTGCGCCAGCTGCCAGTTGGGCTCGTGGTTGTAGGCGGTGAACAGGCCGTCGCCGGCGACCGGCCGCAGGTTCGCGACGCCGAGCCCGACGTGCTTGGCGAAGCGCGACTCGTCCGCCAGCTCCGCCGCCAGCTCCGCGCCCGCCACGAAGACGATCTCCTTGCCGAACGCCTTGCGCCGGAAGATCGGACCCAGCTCCGCCGCCATCCGCATGGAGTCCTGCAAGGGAGTGCGCACGTCGGCGCCGAGCACGTCACCGAGCAGCGGTACGCGGCGCGGCGGGTGCGGGATCCGGTCCAGCCGTGTCCAGCCCTGCTCGGCGCTGCGAAAACCCCGAGGCAGCACGCCTTCCGCCCGCTGCGTCACCTGCGCCATCGTGCCCATCTCCCTTGCGCGACCTACGGGTTGAACCCGGCTCCGCACGTTGTTGGACTGTTAGACGTGGATTCAATAATGCGCCACAGTGTGGTCCGCTGTTGAACCGACGTCAAGTAAGGGCCGACAGGTCCAGTAGGGTGCCCGCATGAGCGCAGAGCGAGGGGGAGCGCGGACCTCGGGGGAGCGGACCCGGCGCAGGCTGAGCACCGAGGAGCGGCGGGAACAACTGCTCTCCGTCGGGGCCCGGCTGTTCGCGCAGGACCCGTACGACGACGTCTGGATCGAACAGGTCGCCGAGATCGCCGGTGTCTCCCGCGGCCTGCTGTACCACTATTTCCCGACCAAGCGGGACTTCTTCGCCGCCGTGGTCCGGCGCGAGAGCGCCCGTATGCTGCGGCTGACCGCCGCCGTGCCCGGCCTGCCGGTACGCGAGCAGCTCGGTACCGGTCTGGACACCTTCCTGGAGTACGTCGCCGCGCACGCGCAGGGTTTCCGGGCCTTCCACCGGGCGGAGGCGGCGGGCGACCCCACCGTGCGCGCCGTGTACCGGGAGGGGCTCGCCGCCCATGAGGAACAGATCCGGGCCGCCCTCGCCGCCGACCCCCGGCTCGTGGACCGGCTCCCCCCTCCGGCCGTGCTCCGCCTGGCTGTTCGCGGCTGGCTCGCCTTCCTCGTCGCGGTCTGCCTCGACTGGCTCGACGAGCCGCGGCTGACGCGGGCGGAAGTGCGCGATCTCTGTGCGCGGGCGTTGCTGGGGGCGCTGGAGGTCTGACGGCCTCCGGTGCCGCACGGCCGGGTGTCCGGGGGCCGCCGCTCGCCGCCGTGCCCGGTGCCCGCCGCGCGGGTGGGCCGCCCCGCCCGGCGCCCTGCCGCCCTCCCCGTCAGGTAACAAGGGAGCAAGAGATAGCAAGGAAAACTTGCAAGGCTTCCTGTCTAACTCGTACGGTGGAGCCATGCCAGGAACGCAGGGACCCGCGGCCGCGGAGCCGCCCACCGAGCGGCTCGCCGCCGATCTCGCCACCGTCGTCGGCCGGCTCTCGCGCCGGCTGCGCACCGCGTCGCCGGACAGCCTCCTGACCCCGACCCAGCGCACGGTCCTGGGCCGGCTCGGCACCGAGGGGCCCGCGACCACCGCCGCGCTGGCCCGCTCGGAGTACGTCCGCCCCCAGTCCATGCGGCTGACGATCGGCGCGTTGGAGGAGCGGGGCTTCGTGACGCGCTCGCCCGACCCGCACGACGGGCGCCAGTCCGTCATGTCGATCACCGACGAGGGCCGCGCCACCCTCGCCTCCGTCCGCGCCGCCAAACACGGCTGGCTCACCCAGGCCCTCACCGCCGAACTCGACGAGGCGGAGCGGCGCACGCTGGCCGAGGCGACGCTGCTGTTGGAGCGGCTGGTGCAGAAGTGAGCGGTGACGCGGGCGATACCGGTGCCGTTCGCGCCGGTGGTGACGCGAGTGACGCCCGCGCTGTCCGCACCGGTGGTGCGGACTGCACCGCCGCTGTCCGCGCCGGCGCCGCCCGCGAGCAGGCCGCCGATCCCGGCTCCGCCCACGACCACACCGGATTCCCCGCCCGGCTCACCGCCCCGCTGCTGCTCGGCTCGGTGCTGAATCCGCTCAATACCACGATGATCTCCACCGCCCTGGTGGCGATCGGGCACGACTTCGGGATCGGGGCCGCCGACACGGCCTGGCTGATCTCCGTCCTCTATCTGGCCAGCGCCGTAGCCCAGCCCGTGCTCGGCAAACTGGCCGACGCCCTCGGCCCGCGCCGCGTCTTCCTCGCGGGGCTTGTCGTCGTCTGCGCCTCGGGCGTCGTCGGCACGCTCGCCCCCGGTTTCGGCTGGCTCATCGTCTCCCGGCTGCTGCTCGGCATCGGCACCTCCGCCGCCTACCCCGCCGCCATGGCCGTCCTGCGCGACGAAGGGCGCCGAGTGGGGCGCCGCCCGCCGCGACCCGTCATGGCGCGGCTCTCCTTCGCCGCGCTCGGCAGCGCCGCCGTCGGCCCCACGCTCGGCGGCCTGCTCGTCACCGTCGTCGGCTGGCGCGGCATCTTCGCGGTGAACGTGCCCGTCGCGGCCATCGCCTTCGGCTGCGCGCTCCTCTGGATCCCCGCCGACCTCCCGCGCGCCACCGCCACCGCGGGCGAGCCGGCGCCCCGGCTCGCCCTCGACCCCCTCGGCATCGGGCTGTTCACCACGGCCCTGACCGTGCTGGTCTTCTTCCTCCTGGACCTGGCCCATCCCCTGTGGTGGCTGCTCGCCCCCTTCGCCGTCCTCACCGCCGCGCTGGTGGGGTGGCAACTACGCTGCCGGACCCCGTTCATCGACGTACGGATGCTCGCCGGGAACGGCCCGCTCGCCCGCACCTACCTCCGCCACGGCCTGAGCTACCTGCTCATCTACTGCGTCATGTACGGCTACACCCAATGGCTGGAGGAGGGGCGCGGCTACTCGTCCGGGCACACCGGGCTGCTCATGCTCCCGATGTCCGTGGCCGCCCTGGTCTGTTCCCTGCTCGGCGCCCGCACCAAGGGCATCCGCGCCCCGCTCACCGTGGCCTGCGTCCTGCTGACCGCCGGTGCGGGCCTGCTCACCGTGGTCTCCGGCCACACCCCGCTCGTGGTCCTGCTCCTCGCGGGTGCCTGCTTCGGCATCCCGCAGGGGCTCATCGGCACCAGCAACCAGGCCGCCGTCCAGGAGTACGCGCCCGCCGCCGACATCGGCGCCGCCGCCGGGCTGCAACGCACCGCCCAGTACATCGGCGCCATCACCGCCTCCAGCCTGATCGCCCTGGCCTACGGACAGCGCGCCGACGACAGCGGCCTGCACCTGATGGCGGGCGCCTCCGTCGTCCTCGGCGGCCTGCTCGTCGTCGTCACCCTGACGGACCGCGCCCTGCGCCGGGCCGCGCGGTAGCGGCCCCGCCGGTTGCGGCGGCCCGGTTCCGCCGGATCCGGTGCGGTAGTGTGACCGGGTCCGACAGCGTCACGTGGAACCGAGGAGGTGAGTCCGATCACTGCTGTGTCAGGTCGGGAGCTCCCTTCTCCTGTCGTCCGGACCGTCCGCGCCCGTTGAGCGGGACGGCGCCCGTCCGGCGCCCCGGGAGCCCCTACGGCTTCCCGAGAGGTCATACATCAGCCATGTCGCTTCCCTCGTCACCGCTTCCGCCGTCGCCCCTTTCTTCGGCGCCCCGTCACCCCGCCGCCGACCCCGCGTGGATCGTCACGGCCCTGCGCCGGGCCGGCTGCGTCTTCGCCGAGGACGAGGCGCGGGTCCTGCTCGCGAGCGCCCAGGACCCCGCCGAACTCGCCGCACTGGTCGAGCGCCGCGCGGCCGGGCTCCCGCTCGAACACGTCGTCGGGTGGGCCGAGTTCTGCGGACTGCGCGTCGCGGTCGACCCCGGCGTCTTCGTGCCGCGCCGCCGCACCGAGTTCCTGGCCCGGCAGGCGCTGGAGCTGATGCCGCCGGACGCGGTCGTCGTCGACCTGTGCTGCGGCAGCGGCGCCGTCGCGGCCGTCCTCGCCGGGCGGCGCCCGGCGCTGTTGCACGCGGCGGACCTGGACCCGGTCGCGGTGCGCTGCGCCCGGCGCACCCTCGCCCCGCTCGGCGGCGAGGTCCACGAAGGCGATCTCTACGACCCGCTCCCCGCCGAACTGGCGGGCCAGGTCGACATCCTGGTCGCCAACGGCCCGTACGTCCCCACCGGCGACGTACCGCTGCTGCCGCCCGAGGCCCGCGACCACGAGCGGCGCATGGCCCTGGACGGCGGCGCCGACGGCCTCGACGTCCTGCGCCGCGTGGCCGCCGGGGCGCCGCGCTGGCTGGCGCCCGGCGGCCGGCTGTTCGTGGAGACCAGCGAACGCCAGGCGGAGGCCGCACAGGCAGCCGTGCACGCCGCCGGTCTGCGCGCGCGGGTGACCCAGGACGACGACCTCTACGCCACGGTGATCATCGCGACGCGCCCCTGAACCCGGCTCAGGCCCCGTAGGTCACCCGGACGTCCTTGAACCCCAGGGACGTCAGCAACCCCCGCAGCATGTCGGTCGTGTTGCGCTCCGCGCGGCCGGTCAGTCCGCTGTCCTGCGCCGCCTCGTCGATGTGGCGGGCGGCGAGCTTGCGGACGGCCCGCTCGTCGTTCGGGTTGTCGGAGAACAGGTCGCCGAGCCGGTCGAGCAGCCCCCGCTGCTTGGACACGGCGTAGGACCGGTCCGTGTCGAGCGCGGGGCGCCCCAGCCGGGCGTGCGGCAGCTTCAGCGTCGCCGAGGTCCGGGCGTCGTTGACCCGCACGTCACCGGAGCCGAGCTTGCCGAGGTCCACGTACGCGTCCACGGTGCCGGCCCCGATGTACAGGGTCCGGGTCCCGCGCAGCGCGTCCGGCAGGTACTTGGTGTCCTTCTCCAGGTCGACCACGACCTGGAAGTTGCCGGACGCGGCTTGGTAACGGCTCAGGTCCCGCACCGACTTGAGCAGCGCGGGGCCCGACCGGTCGTGCGTCTCGGTGCCGAACACGTCCAGCCGGTCCACGAGGCGCAGCCCGGTGAACACCAGCGCCAGGACCACCACGAGCACACCCACAAGCTTCGCCCACCCGGGCAGCGACGCAGCCCTCGACGTCATGTCGGCTCCTCCTCGGTCCATCCCTGAGAGCCCTAGTTCCACCGTATCGGCCGCTCACTCCTGAGGCCGCGCCCCGGAACCTCGCAGCGGGCGGTCGCCCGCCACCCGGGACCACCACACCCCCTCGCCGCGCGTGAGCCCCGGCAGGGCCCGCTCCATCTCCGGCACCCTGCGTGCCGTCAGCCGGCCGGTGATCACCCACGTCTCCCGGCCGCCCGACGTCGACCCGAACTCCGCACCCAGCGCGGCGAGGTGTGCCGTGACAGCGGCGAGCGCGTCCAGCGGCACCTCCGCCTCGAACGCGTGCGTCGGCTCGTACACGACGGTCCCGGCCCGCTCCAGGGCCCGCCGCGCGACGAGCGCGGCCACGCTCCGGAAGTCGGCCGCGACGCTCACCGGGGAGTCGAATCCCGAGCGCACCATGGTGATGTGACAGTCCGTCACCGGCCAGCCCCGGAGGCCGTCCCGCGCCAGCGTGGCGAGCGCCGTGTCCGCGACAGCCTGGTGGAACGCCCGGGGCAGGGCGCCGAGTTCAGTCTCGTACGAGAAGACCCGGCCCGAGCCGCGCGGTCCCGGTTCGACGCGCAGTCCCACGGTGGCGGGCAGCCCGGTCGTGCTGCGGTGGCCCATCTCCTCGACGGCCACCCCCGTGCCGAGGGGGCGCTCCACACAGCGGACGCGGCTGGGTGCGAACTCCACCGCGATGCCGAACTCCTGCGCCAGCGTGGCCTCCAGCACCTCCTTCTGCACCTCCCCGTACAGCAGGAGCGAGGTGGTGCCGTCGGGCTCCGGGCTCGCGTGGAGCAGCGGGTCCTGGTCGGCGAGGTCGAGCAGCGCGGCGCGCAGGGCGCCGCCCTGCCCGGGGTGGACGGCCCGCGCCAGCGTCTGCAGGGTCGGCGGCGCGAACCGGGCGTGCGCGCCGGGGAGTTCGCCGATCCGGTCGCCCACGCGCAGCGCGGCCGTGCCCCGGATCTCGGCGATCTGGCCGGGCCCCGCGGTCTCCCCGGCGGCGCCGACGACCCGGACGCCGGTGAGCCGTCCGGCGATCCGCTCCGTGCCGCCCTCGGCGTCCCGCCGCAGGAACACCACCTTCTGACGGGCCCGGACCGTACCTTCGTACAGCCGCAGGCTGCCGGTCCGCTCCCCGCCGGGGCCGCGCCGTACGGCGAACACGGTGCCCGACGGCCGCGCGGCGGCGGCCCCCGGTTTGGCGGATGCGGGAACGAACGTCCGTACGGCGTCGATCAGTCGGGGTACTCCCTGGCCGCCGATGGCCGAGCCGAACAGGACGGGGTGCACGGTGCCGTCGCCGGTCCGCGCCACCAGCGCCGCCCAGACCGCGTCGGCATCCGGTGCCCGCCCCTCGACCAGCGCGGCCAGCACCGTCTCGTCGACCTCGGCCAGCGCGTGCGCGGCTGCGTCCCGTACCGCCGGGTCGGTCAGGTCGCGGGCGGTGACGGCAGCCTCCGGTGTGCCGGCGCCCCGCACGTCGGTGAGGGCGACTACGTGCGGGGTGAGGCGGCGCCGGATGTCGTCGAGGAGCGGCGCGGTCCGCGCGCCCGCCCGGTCGATCTTGTTGACGAACAGGAGCGTCGGCAGGCCGAGCCGGCGCAGCGTCTTGAGCAGCACGCGGGTCCGCGCCTGCACGCCCTCCACCGCGGAGATCAGCAGGATCGCCCCGTCGAGCACGTCGAGGACCCGCTCGACCTCGGCGACGAAGTCGCTGTGGCCGGGCGTGTCGATGAGGTTGATCTGTGTGTCGCCGACGGTGAGGGCGGCGACGGCCGAGCGGATCGTGATGCCGCGCTGCCGCTCGATCGCGCCGGTGTCGGTGCGGGTGTCACCGCCGTCGACGCTGCCGAGCCGGTCGATGGCGCCCGCGTCGAACAGGAGCCGCTCGGTGAGGCTGGTCTTACCGGCGTCGACGTGGGCGAGAATGCCGATGTTCAGGGTCGTGCGTACCTGCGGGGTCTGCATGGCTGGTCGAGTCCTCGAGAGCGGGGGTCCGGCGGGGTCGCTGAACTGCTTCGAGGAATCGGCGCATGCGGGTCTCCTGAACGGGCGAGGACGTGTCCCGGTCATGGTGCCCCGCGGGCCACCGCCGGGCGCAACTCATTTACCGCGCGGCCGGGAAGCGGCGCACGTACCGCTGCTGCCAGGGTGTCTCCACGGCGCGCCGGTGGTAGTGGCGGCGGACGTACGCGACCGCGTCGGCGGGCGGCACTCCGTCCAGGACGGCCAGGCAGGCGAGCGCCGTCCCGGTCCGGCCGCGCCCGCCGCCGCACGCCACCTCCACCCGTTCGCCGGCCGCCCGCCGCCAGGCGTCGAGCAGCACGGCCCTGGCCGTCGCGGTGTCGGCGGGCAGCCAGAAGTCCGGCCAGCGCAACCAGGTCACGTCACCGGACAGCTCCGGTGGCCGGCGGCCGAGGAGGTGGACGGCGTACGTCGCCGGGGGGCCCGGCGGCCGCGGCGCGCGCAGCCCGCGGCCCCGCACGAGCCGTCCCGAGGGCAGCCGCAGGACACCGGGGCCGTCCGGCTGCCAGCTCATCGCGCGTCCCGCGCGGCGCCGAGCAGGAACTGCGCGAGCCGGCGCGCCCGCCCGAAAGCGTCGGGAAAGACGTCGAGCCCGTCCGAGACCAGCGCGCCCTCGTGCAGCATCATCAACGAGCGCCCGAGCTCCCGTGCCGCGTCCGGCGCCACGTCCCCGGCCAGCCGGGTGAACAGCTCCAGCATCCACTGCTTCTGCCCGCTGATCACCGCGGACGCGGGGTGGGCCGGATCGCTGATCTCGGCGTGCGCGTTCACCATGCTGCACCCCTTGCCGCTGTTCGACGCCATCCACTCCTGGGAGGCGTCGAAGACCGCGAGGACCCGCTCCACCGGGGAGAGCGCGGCCGGATCGTGGTGCCCGGCGAGAAAGGCCCGCCAGCGCGCGTCCCGTGTCGCCAGATAGGCGACGACGATCTGCTCCTTGGAGCCGAACCGGTCGTAGAGCGTCTTCTTCGTGACACCCGCCTCCGCCGCGATCAGATCCACTCCCACGGCATGGATGCCGCGCTCGTAGAACAGCCGCGAGGCGGTCTCCAGGACGCGGCGGGCCGCCGGGGTCAGATCGGGGCGGTCGGGATCGACCGCCACCTGCGAGGGGGCGGGGGTGGCCGGGTTCGGGGACGTACACATACCCCCAGAGTAGACCGATCTGTATAGTGAGGGCTACTAAACAGATCTGTATACCTGATCCCGACCGGTGAGGCGGTGTCCGCACCATGAACGTCCTGCTGTCCCTCGGATTCGTCCTGACCTGGAGCTCCGGCTTCATCGGCGCCAAACTCGGCGCGGGCGACGCGAGCGCCGTGACCACGCTGATGTGGCGGTTCCTGCCCCTCGCGCTCGTCCTCGGCGCGGTCGCCGCGACCGCGGGCCGGCGCTGGTGGCGCGGGCTGACCCCGCGCGACATCGGCCGCCAGTGCGTCGTGGGCGCGCTCTCCCAGAGCGGCTATCTGCTGACCGTCTACTACGCCATCCAGCTCGGCGTCTCCAGCGGGACCACCGCCCTGATCGACGGCACCCAGCCGCTCGTCGCGGGCGCGCTCGCCGGACCGCTGCTGCGCCAGTACGTCACCGCGCGGCAGTGGCTCGGCCTGTGCCTGGGCGTGGCCGGGGTCGTGGTCGTCACCACGGCCGACGCGGCGGCCGTCACCGGCGTCGCCGGCTGGGCGTACGCCATCCCCTTCCTCGGCATGCTGGCCCTGGTGGCGGCCACCTTCGTGGAGAGCCGCTCCGCCACGCGTGTCGAGCCGATGGCCGCGCTGACCGTGCACTGCGCCACCAGCGCGGTCGTCTTCACTGCCCTCGCCGTCGCCGCGGGCGAGGCGGCGCCGCCCGCCGCCCCGTCCTTCTGGCTCGCGATCGCCTGGCTGGTGGGTCTGTCGACGTTCGGCGGCTACGGCCTGTACTGGGTGGTGCTGCGCCGGCGCGGCCTGACCCAGGTCAACGCGCTGATGTTCCTGATGGCACCGGTGACCGCGGTGTGGGGCGCGCTCATGTTCGGCGAACCGTTCGGCGTGCGCACCGCGCTGGGCCTGGCCCTGGGGCTCGTCGCCGTCGCCGTCGTGCGCCGCGGCGCCACGCACCGGCCGGCGCACGGCTCGGACGGCTCAGACGGCACGGACTCCCGGGCGCGCGCGCACGCGGGCGCTCACTACTGACCCGTCGCCGCCGGGACCAGATGCCGGTTGGGGCGTACCGCCGCCTCCGCCAGTTCGGGCACCTCCGCCACGACGACCCCGGCCCCGGCCAGCACCCCGATCCCGTCGGCGCCCGGCACGAACGTGTCCGGCTCCCGCCACGCCGTCACCACCCGGCGCACCCCCGCGTCCACGATCAGCCGCGCGCACGGCCGCGGCCGCGACGCGCGGCGGGCGCACGGCTCCAGGCTGCTGTAGACCGTCGCCGCGGCCAGGCGCGGATCGCCGCCGGCCAGCTTGGCGAGCGCCGCCTCCTCGGCGTGCGCCACCGGGTCGCCGGCCTCCCGGGAGTGGCCCCGCGCCAGCTCCGTCCCGTCGGCCGCGACGATCACCGCGCCGACGCTGAACGCCGTCGCGGACGGCGGGCACAGCGCGGCCAGGTCGCAGGCGGTCCGCAGCCAGTGCCGGTCCGCCGCCGTGGCCGCCTCTCCGGTGCCGGGCACGGTCGGCGCGTACCGCGTGACGATCACATCGCCCACCCGCTCCGTGTCCAGCACCCGCATCCGGCCGCGCGGCCCGCCCGGATAGGCGCCGGGTCCGAACAGCCGCGGCGCGTCCGGCTCACCGACCACCAACGGCGCGACGGCGAGCCGCAGTTCGTCCGCGAAGCCGGACTGGAGCAGTTGCGTGTGCACGCGCGCCCCGCCCTCGACCATCAGCCGCCGGGCGCCGCGCGTCCCGAGGTCGTCCAGGAGCGCCGCCCAGTCCACGGCCGGGCCGAGCGCCACCACCTCGGCGGCGCCGCCGAGCCGGGCGCGGGCGAGCCGCGCGCCCTCGTCCGTCGTGTAGAGCAGCCGCTCGCCGCCGGTCCGCCAGAACGGATCGCCCGCGTCCAGGTCGCCGCCGCCGCTGACCGCCACCTTCAGCGGGAACTCCGGCCGGCCGGCGCCGGTGCGCTCCGCCCGCCGCCGCGGGGAGTTGACCAGCAGCCGCGGCCGGTCCGCGCGCAGCGTCCCCGCCCCGACGAGGACCGCGTCGCTCGCCGCGCGCTCCGCGTCGACCCGGTCGAAGTCCTCGGGGCCGGACAGCAGCAGCCGCTCGGGCCCGGTGTCGTCGAGGCAGCCGTCGAGCGACACGGCAGCGGACAGCAGCACGTAAGGGCGGGGCATGGCGACTCCGGGGGCGGTGGGACGTACGGTCCGACCCTACCGAGGCGCCGGCGGCGTCCCGTCACCGAACGGGCGCCCGCCGAGCCGCTCCCGGCCGTGCGGCGTCCGCCACCCCGAAAGATCCGGTCCCAGCGGCACGATCGCGGTCGGATTGATGCCCGTGTGCACCTGGTAGTAGTGCCGCTTGATGTGGTCGAAGTCGACGGTGTCACCGAACCCGGGGGTCTGGAACAGGTCCCGCGCGTACGCCCACAGCACCGGGTCCTCGGTCAGTTTGTTGCGGTTGCACTTGAAGTGGCCGTGGTACACCGCGTCGAAGCGGACCAGCGTCGTGAACAGCCGCACGTCCGCTTCCGTGAGCGTGTCACCGACCAGATAGCGCTGCCCGGCGAGCCGCTCGGAGAGCGCGTCCAGGCGCCGGAAGACCGCCTCGTACGCCTGCGCGTACTCGCTCTGGTTCGTCGCGAACCCGGCCCGGTACACGCCGTTGTTCAGGTCCTGGTACACCTCCTCCATCACCGTGTCGATCTCCTCCCGCAGCGGCTCGGGGTACAGGTCGGGCGCGCCCTGCCGGTGCAGCGCCGTCCACTCGGTGCTCAGGTCGAGAGTGAGCTGCTGGTAGTCGTTGGTGACCAGCTGCCCGGAGGGGACGTCGACGATCGCGGGCACGCTGACACCGCCCGGATAGTCCTTCTCCCGGGCGTCGTACGCCTCACTGAGATAGCGGATGCCGAGGACCGGGTCGCGGCCGTCCGGGTCCAGCGTGAACCGCCAGCTGCGGTCGTCCTGGATCGGGTCGGTCACCGCCAGCGGCAGGGCGTCCTCCAGGCCGAGCAGCCGGCGTACCACCAGGGCACGGCTCGCCCATGGACAGGCCAGGCTGACGACGAGCCGGTACCGGCCCGCCTCCACCGGCCAGCCGTCGCGGCCGTCCGCCGTGATCCGGTCCGCGAAGTGGCTGCGGGACCGCTTGAAGCCCTTCTTGCCGAGCGCTTCGTTGCCGTTCATGAGTCATCCTCCGTTGCCGGGTCCCTGTACGGGCTTCGGTGTCGAGCCTTCCCCACGTGGGCCGGGTCTGGAACGCGCCCGGTCCACCGCGGCGCGCGGGCGACGGCCGGGGACCGGTGAGAGGCTCGGAAGGGCCCGGAAGATCTCCGGGGTGCGGAGGCTGACCGCACGGAGCACGGAAGGCGCGGGCATGACCCTCACCGGCACCTGCCTCACCGTGGACGACGGCCGCGCCGCCGTCCGCCTCACCCGCACGTACGCCCGGCCCCGCGAGCGCGTGTGGGAGTACGTGAGCGACCCGGCCCAGCTGCGGCACTGGTTCCCGTCCGCGTTCGAGGCCGCGGAGCTGCGCCCCGGGGCCGCGATCCGCTTCTACGACGACCCGCACGCCCCGGACACCGCGGAGGCGACCGGTACGGTCCTCGCCGTCGACGCGCCCCGCCACCTCTCCTACACCTGGGGCGCCGACGAACTCCGGCTCGACCTCGAACCGCTCCGCGACGGCCGTACGCGGCTCACCTTGACCAACGTGCTGGAACGGCCCGACACCGCGGCACGCAACGCCGCGGGCTGGGAGGTCTGCCTCACCGCTCTCGACGCGGCCGACCGCGGCGCCGCCCCGGACGGCGCGCACGCCGGGGCGGTCGCGCCGTGGAAAGAGCTGTACGACGCCTACCGTGCCGCCGGGTTCCCCTCCGGTGCGCCCGTGCCGGACCTGGACGACCTGACCTGAGGAGGCCAGCTCCCGGGCTCCAGCACGCCCGACGCGTAGGCGCGGGCGACCAGTTCGGTCCGGTTCGCCGCGCCCCACCGCCGCGTCAGCCGCCGCAGGTGGTAGGTGACACCGTCGGTCGTCAGCCCCGTCTCCCGGGCCGCGCGCGCCGTCGTCGCCCCCGCGGCGAGGAGCGCGAGGATGCGCTCCTCGTTCGGATGGAGCACCACCGCGGCGGGCTGCGCCGGCGCCGGGACGGCACCCGTCGTCCGCACCATGACCAGCAGATCGGGCAGGGCGTGCGGGGTCTCGCTCACCGGGTCGACCATCAGCTCCCCGCGGCGCCCGGCCCCGTCGGCGCCCGGCCAGGTCACCGCCACCGTGTAGCGCGAGCGGCGCCGCAGCCGCAGCGCCTCGACGATCCGGTCGACCTGCGTGCCGTCGCTCGGGGCGAAGAGGCGCAGCAGCTCACGGCCCCTGAGCCGGCCAGGCGTGGTGCCCCACTCGGCGGCCAGCGCCGCGTTCGCCAGCCGCACCACCCCGTACGGATCGCAGACGGCGACCGGCAGCGGAATGCGGTCGAAGAGAACCAGCGCCCGATTGCGCCACACCACCGCGTCCACGTGCCGCTCCCGCCGCCGTACCCCACCGCCACGGACCGCGACCGGCCCCCGTCCCGCAGGTCGTGCCGGACGCAAGCCCGCCGCGCTCTCGTCCACTACACAATCATGTAGTGCGGTGGCGCCGACCGGCGGGGGAGCGGGCGCAGGCTGGAAGCGCCGATCCCCCCACCCGCGAAAGGCAGTTGCCGCACCATGCCGCACCCCACGCCGCTCCCGCCGTCCGTCACCGACGGCGTACCGCTCGTCGACATCTCCGCCACCGGCCCCGGAGCGGCCCCCTTGCAGCAGGTCATGGGCCTGATGCGGGAGCACGGCCCGGCCCTGGTGCGCCGGCTGCACGGCCGCGACGCCCTCTTCGTCGCCGACCTCGGCCTCGTCACCGAACTCGCCGACGAGACCCGCTTCGGCAAGCACATCGGGCCCGCCCTGGAGAACGTCCGCGCCTTCGCCGCCGACGGCCTGTTCACCGCCTACGACTCCGAGCCGAACTGGGCCCGCGCCCACGACATCCTGATGCCCGCCTTCGCCCTCGGCTCGATGCGCGCCTACCACCCGGTGATGTACCGGGTGGCGCGCCGCCTCGTCGACGCCTGGGACCGCGCGGCCCACGCCGGCCGTCCCGTGGACGTGCCCGGCGACATGACCCGGATGACGCTCGACACCATCGGACTCGCCGGATTCGGCTACGACTTCGGGTCCTTCGCGGGCAGCGAGCCGCACCCCTTCGTCGAGTCCATGGTGCGCTGCCTGGAGTGGAGCATGCGGCGCCTCGCCCGCACCCCGGGCGGCGACCACGCGGCGGCCGACGCCGCCTTCCGCGCCGACGCCGACCACCTCGCCCAGGTCGTCGACGACGTCATCACCGCCCGCGTCCGCGGCGGCGACCGGCACACCGACGACCTGCTCGGCCTGATGCTCAGCGCGGAGCACCCGCAGGGCGGCACCCTGGACGCCGCCAACATCCGCAACCAGGTCATCACCTTCCTGATCGCCGGACACGAGACGACGTCCGGCGCCATGTCCTTCGCCCTGTACTACCTCGCCAAGAACCCCGCCGTCCTCGACCTCGTCCGCCGCGAGGTCGACGGCCTCTGGGGCGGTACGGCCGACCCCGAACCGGACTTCGACGAGGTCGGACGGCTCACCTACACCCGCCAGGTGCTCAACGAGGCGCTGCGCCTGTGGCCCACCGCCGCCGCTTTCAGCCGCGAGGCCCGCGAGGACACGCTGCTCGGCGGACGCATCCCGCTCCGCGCCGGCCAGGGCGTCACCGTGCTCGCCCCGATGCTGCACCGCCAGCCGGTCTGGGGCGACAACCCGGAGCGGTTCGACCCGAACCGGTTCACGCCCGAGGCCGAGGCGGCCCGCTCCCCGCACGCCTTCAAGCCCTTCGGAACCGGTGAACGTGCCTGCATCGGGCGGCAGTTCGCGCTGCACGAGGCGACCATGCTGCTCGCGATGCTGGTCCACCGCTACCGCCTGCACGACCACGTTGACTACCGGCTCACGGTGAAGGAGACCCTCACCATGAAGCCGGACGGCTTCACCCTGCGCCTGACCCCGCGCACCCCGGCCGACCGGTGCCCCGCGCCGCTGCCCGGCCGCGCCGCCGCCGAGGAGCGGGGCCCCGACCCGTCCGGACTGCCCCTGAGCGTGCGGCCCGGCACCCGCGTCCTGTTCCTGCACGGCAGCAACTACGGCACCTGCCGCGACCTCGCCGCACAACTGGCCGACGACGCCGCCGCGCTGGGCTGCGCGACGGACACCGCCCCGCTCGACAGCTACGCGGGCGCGCTGCCCACCGGCCACCCCGTGGTCGTCGTCGCCGCTTCCTACAACGGCCGGCCCACCGACGACGCGCGGGATTTTGTGGCCGCGCTCGACACGGCCCCGGACGGCTCCCTCGACGGCGCGGTGTACGCCGTGCTCGGCGTCGGCGACCGGAACTGGGCAGCCACCTACCAGCACGTCCCCACCCGCATCGACGACCGCCTCGCCGCCCTCGGCGCCGAGCGCCTGTGCGCGCGGGCCGCCGCCGACGCCTCCGGCGACCTGAACGCCGCCGTGCGCACCTTCACCACGGGGCTCCGTGCCGCACTCCTGGAGCGGTACGGCGACCCCGACGCCACCGGGACCCAGCCCGCGCCCGCCGCGGCGTACGAGATCCGCGAGATCACCGGCGGCCCGCTGGCCGGCGCCGCCGCCCGGCACGGGCTCACCGAGCTGACCGTCACCGAGGCCCGCGACCTCACGGCGGCCGGGCACCCGCGCGTCAAGCGGTTCCTGCGGCTCACCCTGCCGGACGGCGTCACCTACCGGACCGGCGACCACTTGAGCGTGCTGCCCGCGCACGAACCCGCCCTCGTCGAGCGGGCCCTGCGCGCGCTCGGCGTCGACCCGGACACCGTGCTCGACATCCGCGCCGGCCGGCCCCGCCGCGACGCCGTCGCCGTGGACCGGCCCCTGACCGTCCGCACTCTGCTCACGCACCACGTAGAGCTACAGCACCGGCCGACGGCCGCGCAGGTCGCCGTGCTCGCCGCCGCCGACCCGTGCCCGCCGGAGGCCGCCGCGCTCGCGGCGCTGCCCGCCGACGACCCGCGGACGTTCCTCGAACTGGTCGAGGACCACCCCGCGCTGCGGTCCACCCTCACCTGGGCGCAACTCCTCGACGTGCTCCCGCCGTTGCGGCCGCGCTCCTACTCGGTCTCGTCGAGCCCCGCCGTCCTCCCGGGCCACGTGGACCTGATGGTGTCGGTCCTGGACGCGCCCGCCGCCCGGGGCCGGGGCCGCTACCGGGGGACGGGCTCCACCCACCTGGCGGCGCTGCGGCCGGGTGACACGGTGCTCGGCCGCGTCCAGCCGTGCCGCGACGCGTTCCGCATCCGCCCCGACGCGCCCGAGCCGGTCGTGCTGATCGCGGCGGGCACGGGCCTCGCGCCCTTCCGCGGCGTGCTCGCCGACCGCCGCGCCCGCGCGGCCGCGGGCGCCCACCTCCCGCCGGGCCTGCTCTACTTCGGCTGCGACCACCCCGACCGGGACCTGCTGCACGCCGGTGAACTGCGCGCCGCCGACGCCGCCGGCGCGATCTCCCTGCGCCCGGTCTTCAGCGCCGCCCCCGCCGACGGGCACACCTTCGTCCAGCACCGCATCGCGGCGGAGGGCGCCGAACTGTGGGCGCTGCTCGGCCGGGGCGCGCGGGTGTACGTCTGCGGGGACGGGGCGAGGATGGCGCCCGGCGTGCGGGCCGCGTTCCGCGCGCTGTACCGCGCGTACGTCCCCGGCGCCGACGAGACGGCGGCAGAGCAGTGGCTCGCCGGGCTGGTCGCCGACGGCCGCTACGTGGAGGACGTGTACGGCGGCTGACCGGGCCGGGTAGCCCGTTCGGCGCAGTCCCGCTGCACTCGCGGGATCGCCCGACCGGACGCAGAATCAGTTCTATGTCCCTTTTGTCCGCGGGTGTGACGTGGCTCGGACTCGGCCTGACGCTCGGCACGGCCGGTCTGGTGACCTACGGCCTCGCGACGCTTCCCTGTTCGGGAGGGGTCCGCGAGGAGGACGCGGAGGCGGTCTGCCGCCCGGCGCGGCGCACCGCCGTGGTCCTGGGCGCGCTGGGGCTCGCCGCGGTCGTCGTGGGCACGGTCTGCTTCGTCCTGCACTTCCGGGACTTCCGCTGAGCGCGCCGGGGCGCGAACGCACAAGGAGCGGGGCCGCGGCGCCGACGCGGCCCCCCGCCGCGCCCGGTGAGCGGGCGCGGCTGCCGGGGGGGGGGGGGTTTGATGACAAGGCGGGGGTGGGCGAGAGA
>NZ_JBEXOS010000073.1:0-40730 GCF_040611655.1 Streptomyces sp. NPDC006552 | reverse complement strand
AACTATTTTTGAGAAAACCCCCGTCCGGGGATACCGGACGGGGGTTTTCTGCGTTTGTGGAGACCCCGTGTCCTGGCCGGGTGAGGCTGAGGGTAAAGTCATGAGGCATCGTTGGCTCGTTTCCCCACAGGAGGCCCCCGGGTGGAGGTCCAAGAGACCCGTGTCCAGACGGACCGGGTGCTCACCATCCCGAACATCCTCAGCATGGCGCGTCTCGTCGGCGTGCCCCTCTTCCTGTGGCTCATCCTCAGGCCTGAGTTCGGCGGGCCCAAGAGCGACGGCTGGGCACTGCTGGTGCTCGCGTTCAGCGGAATCAGCGACTATCTCGACGGGAAGCTCGCGCGCCGCTGGAACCAGATCAGCAACCTCGGCCGGCTCCTCGACCCCGCGGCCGACCGGCTGTACATCCTGTCGACGCTCGTCGGACTGACCTGGCGCGGCATTCTTCCCATCTGGCTGACCGCCATACTGCTGGCGCGGGAACTGGTCCTCCTGGTGATGGTGGGGATCCTCCGGCGCCACGGCTATCCGCCGCCGCAGGTGAACTTCCTCGGCAAGGCGGCGACCTTCAACCTCATGTACGCGTTCCCGCTGCTGCTGCTCAGTGACGGGAGCGGGTGGATCCACGAACTCGCTGCTATTTTCGGATGGGCGTTCGCCGGATGGGGTACAACCCTGTATTGGTGGGCAGGGATCCTGTATGTGGTCCAAGTCCGCCGACTTGTCAAGGCGGACTCCCAGGCCGATTGAGCTCGCCATTGGGCATCAGGTGAAGCCGGAGGACCCCGACGCGACGCGAGCGGGGTTATCAGGCGGGCGTAGTCGGTCGGACCGTCGACTCTTGCAAGGAGGACGCTTCCGACATGAAGGCCGTCGTGATGGCTGGAGGCGAAGGCACCCGCCTTCGCCCCATGACCTCGAGTATGCCCAAGCCGCTCCTGCCCGTGGCCAACCGGCCGATCATGGAGCACGTGCTCAGGTTGCTCAAGCGGCATGGGCTCACCGAAACCGTGGTCACCGTGCAGTTCCTGGCCTCGCTGGTCAAGAACTACTTCGGGGACGGCGAAGAGCTCGGAATGGAGCTCACCTATGCCAACGAGGAGAAGCCACTCGGCACTGCCGGCAGCGTGAAGAACGCTGAGGAAGCGCTGAAGGACGATGCGTTCCTCGTCATCTCCGGTGACGCCCTGACCGATTTCGACCTCACCGAACTGGTCAATTTCCACAAGGAAAAGGGCGCGCTCGTCACCGTCTGTCTGACGCGCGTCCCCAACCCGCTGGAATTCGGCATCACCATCGTCGACGAGGAAGGCAAGGTCGAGCGCTTCCTCGAGAAGCCGACCTGGGGCCAGGTCTTCTCGGACACGGTCAACACGGGCATCTACGTGATGGAGCCCGAGGTCTTCGACTACGTCGAGGCCGACACGTCCGTCGACTGGTCCGGGGACGTCTTCCCGCAGCTGATGAAGGAAGGCAAGCCCATCTACGGCTATGTCGCCGAGGGCTACTGGGAGGACGTCGGCACGCACGAGAGCTACGTCAAGGCGCAGGCCGACGTCCTGGAGGGCAAGGTCGACGTCGAACTCGACGGCTTCGAGATCTCCCCGGGAGTCTGGGTCGCCGAAGGCGCCGAGGTGCACCCCGACGCCGAGCTGCGCGGGCCGCTCTACATCGGTGACTACGCCAAGGTCGAGGCCGGTGCGGAGATCCGCGAACACACCGTCATCGGCTCGAACGTCGTCGTGAAGAGCGGCGCCTTCCTCCACAAGGCCGTCGTCCACGACAACGTCTACATCGGTGACCACAGCAACCTGCGCGGCTGCGTCGTCGGCAAGAACACCGACATCATGCGGGCCGCGCGGATCGAGGACGGCGCCGTCATCGGCGACGAGTGCCTGGTCGGTGAGGAATCGATCGTCCAGGGCAACGTGCGCGTCTACCCGTTCAAGACGGTCGAGGCCGGTGCCTTCGTCAACACATCGGTCATCTGGGAGTCCCGCGGCCAGGCCCACCTCTTCGGGGCCCGCGGCGTCTCCGGGATCCTGAACGTGGAAATCACGCCCGAACTCGCCGTGCGGCTTGCGGGCGCCTACGCGACGACCCTGAAGAAGGGGTCGACCGTGACCACCGCCCGCGACCACTCGCGTGGTGCGCGCGCGCTCAAGCGGGCCGTCATCTCCGCCCTGCAGGCCAGCGCCATCGACGTACGGGACCTGGAGAACGTGCCGCTTCCGGTGGCCCGGCAGCAGACGGCGCGCGGCAGCGCCGGCGGCATCATGATCCGTACGACCCCGGGTGTGCCCGACTCGGTGGACATCATGTTCTTCGACGAGCGGGGCGCGGACCTGTCGCAGGGCAGCCAGCGCAAGCTCGACCGCGTCTACGCGCGCCAGGAGTACCGGCGCGCCTTCCCGGGCGAGATCGGTGACCTGCACTTCCCGTCCAGCGTCTTCGACTCCTACACCGGGTCCCTGCTGCGGAACGTGGACACGACCGGTGTCGCCGACGCCGGGCTGAAGGTCGTCGTCGACGCGTCGAACGGAAGCGCCGGCCTGGTGCTGCCCAGCCTGCTCGGCCGGCTCGGCGTCGACGCGCTGACCATCAACCCCGGACTCGACGAGTCGCGGCCCACCGAGACCGCGGACGCCCGGCGCTCCGGACTCGTCCGGCTCGGGGAGATCGTCGCCTCGGCGCGGGCCGCGTTCGGCGTACGGTTCGACCCGGTCGGTGAGCGGTTGTCGCTCGTCGACGAGAAGGGGCGGATCGTCGAGGACGACCGCGCGCTGCTCGTGATGCTCGACCTCGTCGCCGCCGAGCGGCGCAGCGGGCGGGTGGCGCTGCCGGTCACGACGACGCGCATCGCCGAGCAGGTGGCCGCGTACCACGGCACGCAGGTCGAGTGGACGAACACGTCGCCCGACGACCTCACGCGCGTGGGCCGCGAGGACGAGACCATCTTCGGCGGGGACGGCCGCGGTGGCTTCATCGTGCCGGAGTTCAGCAGCGTGTTCGACGGGACCGCGGCCTTCGTTCGGCTGATCGGTCTCGTCGCGCGGACCCAGCTGACGCTGAGCCAGATCGACGCGCGGATTCCGCGGGCGCACGTCCTCAAGCGGGACCTCGCGACGCCGTGGGCCGTCAAGGGGCTCGTCATGCGGCGGGTGGTGGAGGCGGCCGGCGACCGGTCCGTGGACACCACCGACGGGGTGCGCGTGGTCGAGGCCGACGGACGGTGGGTCATGGTGCTGCCCGACCCGGCCGAGGCCGTCACCCACCTGTGGGCCGAGGGGCCCGACGACGCCTCCGCGCAGCAGTTGCTCGACGAGTGGGCGGCCGTGGTGGACAGCGCGGGCCGCTGAGCCTTCCGTCCGATCCGGTCGGCGTCCCCGAGGGGGCGCCGACCGGCACGCCGGACGGGGCCATTCGGAGGTAGCGGCCGCGACGTGCGACGATGTGCGGCATGCCGCAGCAGCCCCCCGTTCGGAGCACCCCCAAGCGTCCTGCGCGCCCGGACGCCTCCATGTCGCTGCTGACCAACGTCATGGACCACAGCCTGGACGACGGGTACGCGGAAGCGACCGCCCGCAGGCGGGCTTCGGGGCAGAGCGGGCTGCCGAAGACCCTGCGCGCGAAGCTGGGGCTCGCGGCCGGGCTCGTGCTCGCCGCGCTCGTGGTGACGGTGGGGGCCGCGCAGGCCCGGGTCGCGGCGCCGGTCGTGGCCAAGGAGCGCGAGGAACTCATCGACCGCATCGAGCAGGAGACCTCGTCCGCCGACAAGTTGGAGGGCCGGGTCGACTCGCTCCGCACCGATGTGGGGAACATGCAGCGCGAGGCGCTGAAGAAACACGGCGGCGAGCAGGGCGAGTTGATGGGCGTGCTGTCGGGCGCCGTCGCGGTGCACGGGCCCGGCGTGAAGCTCGTCGTCGACGACGCCAAGTCCGCGGAGTCCGGCGGCGGGAGCGGGCCCCGGGAGAGCGCCGGGTTCTCCGACACCGGGCGCGTGCGCGACCGGGACATGCAGCGCGTCGTCAACGGCCTGTGGCAGTCGGGCGCCGAGGCCGTCAGCATCAACGGGCAGCGGCTCACCGCCCTGTCCGCGATCAGGGCCGCGGGTGACGCGATACTGGTCGACAACAGACCGCTGGTGCCGCCGTACACGGTGCTCGCGGTGGGGGACGGCCAGCGGCTGAGCACCCGGTTCCAGAACAGTCCTGACGGCTTGTATCTGCACGCCCTCCAGGAGAACTTCGGGATCCGGACCAGCATCTCGGCCCAGGACGACATCAGGCTTCCGGCCGCACCCAGCGTGATCGTACGGACAGCACAGCCGAGAGCAGAGCAGAAGGGCACATCGTGATCGCGGTACTGGGCCTGGTCGTGGGAGTCGTGGTCGGGCTGTTCGTCCGGCCCGAGGTTCCGGCGGTGGTCGAGCCCTACCTCCCCATCGCCGTGGTCGCGGCGCTCGACGCGGTCTTCGGCGGCCTGCGCGCCATGCTGGACGGGATCTTCGTCGACAAGGTGTTCGTCGTGTCGTTCCTGTCGAACGTCGTCGTGGCCGCGCTCATCGTCTTCCTCGGCGACAAGCTGGGCGTCGGCGCGCAACTGTCGACCGGCGTCGTCGTCGTGCTCGGTATCCGCATCTTCTCCAACGCTGCCGCGATCCGCCGGCACGTCTTCCGGGCGTGAGGCCGATGAACGCGGGACAGCACGAGAACCCCGGGAACGGGGAGGCGGACGAGCCGGCGCACCGGTTGCGCAAGGAGCTGCCCGCCGAGGTCGCGGCCGCGGGCGGCGCCCGGGAGGAGCCGCGGGCGCAGCCCGGCCCGAAGGCGACGGGTGAGGACGGACTGACCGGGCGGCAGCGGCTCGCGCAGGGGCTGTGGCCGCCGCGCGTGTCACGGGCGCAACTCACCGTGGCCGTGCTGTTGTTCGTGCTGGGCCTCGGACTCGCCATCCAGGTCCGGTCCACCAGCGACAACAGCGCGCTGCGGGGTGCGCGACAGGAAGATCTCGTCCGCATCCTCGATGAACTCGACGACCGTACTCAGCGTCTGGAAGATGAGAAGCAAGGTCTCGAGGACCAGCGCACCGAGCTGGAGAACAGTTCGGACCAGGCCGAGGAGGCGCGCAAGCAGACGGTCGAGAAGGAGCGGCAGCTCGGCATTCTGGCGGGCACCGTGGCGGCGCAGGGCCCCGGGATCACCATGACGGTCACCGACACGAAGGGGGCCGTCGAGCCGGACATGCTGCTCGACGCCATCCAGGAGCTGCGCGCGGCGGGCGCCGAGGCGATCCAGGTGGACGACGTCCGCGTCGTGGCCGGCACGTATCTGACGGACGGGAGCGGGGGCAAGGGAATCAGCGTGGACGGGCACAAGATCGCTCAGCCGTACGTTTTCAAGGTCATCGGCAAGCCGCAGGACCTCGAGCCGGCTCTCAACATCCCTGGAGGTGTGGTGCAGACGCTGGAGAAGGAGCAGGCCACCGTGGCTGTGAGCCGCTCGGAGAAGATCGTCGTGGACGCCTTGCGAGCCGCGCGACAGCCTGATTACGCTCGGTCGTCCTCCTAGTGGGGCGCGTGCGCATGGCGGATGTCGTACGAGGGCATGAGGTTGCGGGGGGTCGGCGCACCCGAGACGGGGTGCGTGGTGGAAACTGTTTGGCGGATCCGGACGTTGTGAGGATGTCCGTGTCCATGAAGTACGCCGATGTGTGCAGTCAGGGTTCGTCCTGCCCCACGGGCGGGTCTGTTTCGGTCAAGGGGAATCGCCCGTGAAGTTGTTTGCGAAGTTGTTCGGCAAGAGCGCGCGTGAGGACAACCGTCACCGTGCGTCGCGCCAGGGAGATGTGCCGGAGACGCAGGTGGGCGAGCGCCCGCTCTTCCGGGACCAGGTGGGCGGCGACCCGTCGGGCCGCGGCGCGCCGTCTGTTGACCCTGCTGGTTCCGGCCGCATAGGTTTCGGAGAACCGTCGCCCTCAGGTACGGGTCAAGGGCCTGGTCCCGACCCGTACGCGTCCCATGCCCCTGGTGGGCAGCCGCGGCAGGAGGCTCCGTCCATGTCGGCCCTGGTCTGTACGAGGTGCGGGAACCGAAACGGCGAGAACAGCCGGTTCTGCTCCAATTGTGGTGCGCCGCTGCGCGGCGGGGCGGCCGAGGGGCCGTCCGAGACCACGTCCACGATCTCCATCTCGGGTCTGGAGTCCTACGACCCCGAGGCCACCGGCCAGACGCAGCTGCCAACCCTGTCGCCCGAGGCGCAGGCCGCGGTCGACGCGCTGCCGCTGGGCTCGGCGCTCCTGGTGGTGCGCCGCGGTCCGAACTCGGGCAGCCGGTTCCTGCTGGACGGCGACCTCACCACGGCGGGCCGCCACCCGCAGAGCGACATCTTCCTGGACGACGTGACCGTGTCGCGCCGCCACGTGGAGTTCCGTCGCCAGCAGGACGGCTCGTTCACGGTCTCCGACGTCGGCAGCCTCAACGGCACCTATGTGAACCGTGAGCGGATCGACTCGCTGACGCTGAACAACGGCGACGAGGTGCAGATCGGCAAGTACCGGCTGGTCTTCTACGCGAGCCAGCGAGGCATCTGACCCCGAACCTTCAGGAAGGTCCATGCTTCACACACCGAGGGGCGGTACCGGCACGGGTACCGCCACCGCGGACGGTCGGCTGATGAGCATCGGCACCGTACTGAACGTGCTGCGCGAAGAGTTTTCCGAGGTCACCATCTCCAAGATCAGGTTCTTGGAGTCGGAGGGCCTCGTCGAGCCGCAGCGGACGCCCTCGGGCTACCGCAAGTTCAGCCCGGACGACGTCGAGCGGCTCGCCCACGTCCTGCGGATGCAGCGGGACCACTATCTGCCGCTGAAGGTCATCAAGGAGCAGCTCGACGCCCTGGAGCCGGGTGAGGCGCTGCCCGTGCCGGCCCCTGGGCGGCCCGGTGACGACCCGGACGACCTCGAGGGGGCGCCCACCGCCGCCCGGGTCGGCCGGGACGAGCTGCTCGCCGCCGTCGGCATCGAGGAGGGGGAGCTCGACGAGTGGGAGTCGTACGGGCTCGTCGTCCCGTTGCCGGAGGGCGGCTACGACGCCGGGGCCGTATCGGTCGCCCAGCTGATCGGGGAGTTGAGCCGGTTCGGTATCGAGCCGCGGCATCTGCGGGTCATGCGGGCGGCCGCGGACCGCGAGGCCGCGCTGGTGGACTCCGTCGTCGCGCCGCTCAAGGTGCACCGCAATCCGCAGACCAGGGCCCTGGCCCAGGCGCGGGCCAAGGAGCTGGCGGGCCTCACCGTGCGGCTGCACGCGGCTTTGGTGCAGACTGCACTCGGGGTACGTCTGCCCTGATCGAAGGGTGGGCGAGCGCCGTGGGCCCGGGCCGCGGCGGATGCCCGACTACCCAAACCGGCCGGGCACGTCCTAGGGTTGCTGTGTGAACGAGCTCGACGTCGTAGGTGTCCGGGTGGAAATGCCCTCCAACCAGCCGATCGTGCTCCTGCGTGAAGTGGGAGGCGACCGCTACCTCCCCATCTGGATCGGACCGGGGGAGGCGACCGCGATCGCCTTCGCCCAGCAGGGCATGGCTCCCGCGCGTCCGCTGACGCACGACCTGTTCAAGGACGTGCTGGAAGCGGTCGGCCAGGAGCTGACGGAAGTACGCATCACCGACCTGCGGGAAGGTGTCTTCTATGCGGAGCTGGTGTTCGCGAGCGGCGTCGAGGTCAGCGCCCGCCCGTCCGACGCCATAGCGCTCGCGCTGCGCACCGGGACGCCGATCTTCGGCAGCGACGGGGTCCTGGACGACGCGGGGATCGCCATCCCGGACGAGCAGGAGGACGAAGTGGAGAAGTTCCGCGAGTTCCTCGACCAGATCTCGCCCGAGGACTTCGGGACCAACAGCCAGTGACCGGCGCACAGTGACCAGGAGGCGGTCGCCCCAGGGCGGCCGCCTCAGCACATTCGGCTAGCCTTTCCCCGCGGTGGGATACGGGAAACCACTCCTAGGGTGATTATCACTCGGCGTGGCGAGTGTGGCGTTCGTTGACGCACCCCTTGTGACTGCCTACCGTCGAGAAGGCAGGTCAAAGAGGAGGTCGGCGTGAGAAGCAGCGGCGACGGTACGGCGACGGGCGGTCCGTACTCGTTTCACGGCAGCGCGGCCGATCACACTCCGCAGCGCCCGCAGGCAGTGTCTGCGGTGGCGGGGGAGAGCGGCGAAGCGGCTCCCGAGCAGGGGGATGTCGGGTACCGGGGACCCACCGCCTGTGCGGCGGCCGGCATCACGTACCGGCAGCTCGACTACTGGGCGAGGACCGGTCTGGTCGAGCCGAGTGTGCGGGCGGCGTACGGCTCGGGGACCCAGCGCCTCTACAGCTTCCGGGACGTCGTGGTCCTCAAGGTCGTCAAGCGGTTCCTGGACACGGGCGTCTCGCTGCAGAACATCCGGACGGCCGTACAGCATCTGCGGGAGCGGGGCTTCGCGGACCTGGAGCGCATGACGCTCATGAGCGACGGCGCGACCGTGTACGAGTGCACGTCGCCGGCCGAGGTGCACGATCTGCTCCAGGGCGGGCAGGGCATCTTCGGGATCGCGGTGGGCGTGGTCTGGCAGGACGTGGAGCGGGCTCTGTCACAGCTGCACGGCGAGCGTCTGGACACCGGGGAGACGCTGGTGCGCCCCAACCCCTCGGACGAGCTGGCCAGGCGGCGCAACCGGGCGGTGTGAGCGCCGCACGGCCGCGTTGTCAGTGGCGTAGGGCAGCATCGGTGGGGTGAGAACCGGTCCGACGATCCTCCATCTCGACATGGACGCCTTCTACGCCTCGGCGGAGCAGGCGGCCAAGCCGAGCCTGCGCGGGAAGGCGGTCGTCGTCGGGGGGCTCGGGCCGCGGGGTGTCGTGGCCACGGCGTCGTACGAGGCGCGCGTGTTCGGGGTGCACTCGGCTATGCCCATGGGACAGGCGCGGCGGCTCGCCCCCCACGCCGCGTATCTGGTGCCGAGGTTCCGGCTGTACCGGGAGATCAGCGAGCAGGTGATGGGCCTGCTGCGGGCGCTCTCGCCGCTGGTGGAGCCGTTGAGCCTGGACGAGGCGTTCGTCGATCTGGAGGCCGGTGAGGTGGCCTGGGACGAGGCGTCCGCGGAGGCCGTCGGTGTCCGGCTGCGGGCGGACATCCGGCGGGTGACCGGGCTGACCGGGTCCGTGGGGCTCGCCGCCTCCAAGATGTTGGCGAAGATCGCCTCCGAAGAGGCGAAGCCGGACGGTCTCGTACTGATACGGCCGGGGACCGAGCGCGGGCTGCTCGGGCCGAAGTCGGTGCGCATCCTGCCAGGAGTGGGGCCCGCCACCGGGGACCATCTGCGGCGGGCCGGGATCCTCACGGTCGCGGAGATCGCCGAGGCGGGCGAGGACGAGCTGGTGCGGTTGCTGGGGAAGTCCCACGGTGCGCACCTGTACGCCATGGCGCTGGCCCACGACGACCGGCCCGTCGTCGCCGAGCGCGACTCCAAGTCGGTCTCGGTCGAGGACACGTACGACGTGGACATCCACGAGCGGGTGCGGGTCCGTGCGGAGGTGCAGCGGCTGGCCGACCGCTGTGTGGAGCGGCTGCGGGCGGCCGAGCGGTCGGGGCGGACCGTGGTCCTCAAGGTGCGGCGGTACGACTTCTCCACCCTGACGCGCTCCGAGACGCTGCGGGGGCCCACGGACGACCCTGGAGTGGTGCGGGAGGCCGCCGCGCGGCTGCTGGAGTCCGTGGACACGACCGGCGGTGTGCGGCTGCTCGGGGTCGGGGTGAGCGGCCTCGCCGACTACACGCAGGAGGACCTTTTCGCGCAGGTCGCAGCCGCGGAGGGGGAGCGGCCCGCGGGGGACGCCGTCGAGGTCGGACAGGAGCCGGTCGCGGCCGCCGAGGTGGCCGCCGAGCCGGCGCCCGAGCGGCGGTGGATGGCGGGGCACGATGTCCGCCATGCCGAGTTCGGGCCGGGATGGGTGCAGGGCAGCGGGCTCGGGCGGGTGACGGTGCGGTTCGAGACGCCGTACGCGGCGGGGCCGGGGCGGGTGCGGACGTTTCTCGTCGATGATCCGTCGCTGGAACCCGGGGAGCCGTTGCCGTTGGTCGAACCGGTCGTGGAGCCGGGGGCCGGGTGCGGGGAGGAGAAGGCGTAGAGCAGGTGTCGGCGCTGCTGACGCGGGGCGCTGCCCCGGACCCCGCTCCTCAATCGCCGGAGGGGCTTGGTCCGGTGGGGTCCGTGCCCGCTATGCGGCCGAACAGGACGTCGGGGGCCGGCGTCGACGGGAGGTCCAGGCCGTAGTGGTGGTAGAGCTGGAGTTCTTGCTCGGGCGAGAGGTGGCGGCCCACCCCGAAGTCGGGGGAGTCCTTGACCAGGGCGCGTTCGAAGGGGACGCGGAGCGTGCCGTCGACCAGTTCGCTGGGGGCCAGCGGGATGAAGGCGTCGCGGCTGAAGAGGCCGGTGCGTATCGCGGCCCACTCCGGCACGCCGGTGGCGTCGTCGAGGTAGACCTCGTCGATCGTGCCGAGCCTGCTTCCGTTGCGGTCGAACGCCTTGCGGCCGATCAAGGTGCGTGGATCGACGTCGGTCTGCACGGGCCCTCCCTGTGGTCGCAACTCGTCTGTAAGCACTACGAAAGAGCACATTGGGGAAGGCGGCCACTCGAGGGTTTCCCGTAATTCGCCGCTGGTAGGCTGGCAAGCGGCTGCTGACCCCGTGCGGGAGAGTCTCCGGAAGTCGTCGGAGGCGCCGAAGGAGCAAATCCTCCCCGGAATCTCTCAGGCCCCTGTACCGCACGGACGAGGTCACTCTGGAAAGCAGGGCGGAGGCACGTCTTCCGCTCTCACCGACGGTGAAAGCCGGTGTGTTCCGCGATCGCGGAACGGGCCGGTGAAGCTCTCAGGTTGAGATGACAGAGGGGGAGGCCGTCCGGGCAGCCACGCCGTGGTGCCCCTCGCAGGTCGCGATGACCAGGAGGCCTCCGCAATGACCGCCAACCGTACTCCGCTCTCCACGCTGGAGCAGGGCATCCCCTTCGAGCAGCGCCACATCGGTCCGGACGACGCCGCGCAGGCCAAGATGCTCGCGCAGGTCGGCTACGGCTCGCTCGACGAGCTGACGGCGGCCGCGGTGCCGGATGTGATCAAGAGCGCCGAGGCGCTGGAGCTGCCGGCCGCGCGGACCGAGGCCGAGGTCCTCGCCGAGCTGCGCTCCCTCGCCGACCGCAACCAGGTGCTCGGCTCGATGATCGGGCTCGGCTACTACGGGACGTTCACCCCGCCCGTCATCCTGCGCAACGTCATGGAGAACCCGTCCTGGTACACGGCCTACACGCCGTACCAGCCGGAGATCTCGCAGGGCCGCCTCGAAGCCCTGCTGAACTTCCAGACCATGGTCGCCGAACTGACCGGGCTGCCGACCTCCGGTGCCTCGCTGCTCGACGAGGGCACCGCCGCCGCCGAGGCCATGGCGCTGTCGCGGCGGATCGGCAAGGTCAAGGACGGCGTCTACCTCGTCGACGCCGACGCGCTGCCGCAGACCGCCGCGGTCATCAGGACGCGGGCCGAACCGACCGGCGTGGAGATCGTCGTCGCCGACCTCACCGACGGCATCCCGGCCGAGGTCGCCGAGCGCGGTGTCGTGGGTGTGCTTCTCCAGTACCCGGGCGCTTCCGGCGCCGTGCGCGATCTCAAGCCGGTCATCGACCAGGCGCACGAGCTGGGCGCCGTCGTCACCGTCGCCGCCGACCTGCTCGCCCTCACGCTGCTGACCTCGCCCGGCGAGCTGGGCGCGGACATCGCCGTCGGCACCACGCAGCGCTTCGGCGTCCCGATGGGCTTCGGCGGTCCGCACGCCGGTTACATGGCCGTACGGGAGAAGTTCGCGCGGTCCCTGCCCGGGCGGCTCGTCGGCGTCTCCGTCGACGCCGACGGGAACAAGGCGTACCGGCTCGCCCTGCAGACGCGCGAGCAGCACATCCGCCGCGAGAAGGCGACGAGCAACATCTGCACGGCGCAGGTCCTGCTCGCCGTCATGGCCGGCATGTACGCCGTCTACCACGGGCCGGACGGCCTGCGCTCCATCGCGCGCCGCACCCACCGCTACGCCACGCTGCTCGCCGCCGGCCTGACGGCGGGCGGGGCCGAGGTCGTGCACGCGACCTACTTCGACACCGTGACGGTCCGGGTGCCGGGCCGGGCCGCCCAGGTCGTCCGGGCCGCCCGCGAGGGCGGGGTCAACGTGCGGCACGTCGACGCCGACCACGTCTCCGTCGCCTGTGACGAGACCACCACCCGGGCACAGCTCCACGTCGTCTGGGCCGCGTTCGGGGTCGAGGCGGACATCGAGGCGCTGGACGCCGGGACGGCCGACGCGCTGCCCGCGGCGGCGCTGCGCGGCGACGAGATCCTCACGCACCCCGTCTTCCACCAGCACCGCTCCGAGACCGCGATGCTGCGCTACCTGCGCCGGCTCGCCGACCGTGACTACGCGCTCGACCGCGGCATGATCCCGCTGGGCTCCTGCACGATGAAGCTCAACGCGACGACGGAGATGGAGCCCGTCACCTGGCCCGAGTTCGGGCAGCTGCACCCCTTCGTCCCGGCCGAGCAGGCGCAGGGCTACCTCACGCTCATCACGGAGCTGGAGGAGCGGCTCGCCGAGGTCACCGGGTACGACAAGGTCTCGCTGCAGCCGAACGCCGGGTCGCAGGGCGAGCTGGCCGGTCTGCTCGCGGTGCGCGGCTACCACCGGGCCAACGGGGACGCGCAGCGCACCGTCTGCCTCATCCCGTCGTCGGCGCACGGCACGAACGCGGCGAGCGCCGTGATGGCCGGGATGAAGGTCGTCGTCGTGAAGACCGCCGACGACGGCGAGATCGACGTCGAGGACCTGCGCGCCAAGATCGAACAGCACGCCGAGCAGCTGGCCGTCCTCATGATCACCTATCCGTCGACGCACGGTGTCTTCGAGGAGCACGTCGCCGACATCTGCGCCGCCGTGCACGACGCGGGCGGCCAGGTGTACGTCGACGGGGCGAACCTCAACGCGCTGGTGGGCCTGGCCAAGCCGGGGCACTTCGGCGGCGACGTCTCGCACCTGAACCTGCACAAGACGTTCTGCATCCCGCACGGCGGCGGCGGCCCCGGCGTGGGCCCGGTCGGGGTGCGCGCCCACCTCGCCCCGTACCTGCCGAACCACCCGATGCAGCCGGCCGCGGGACCGGAGACCGGCGTCGGACCGATCTCGGCCGCCCCGTGGGGCTCCGCCGGCATCCTGCCGATCTCGTGGTCGTACGTGCGGCTCATGGGCGGCGAGGGGCTGAAGCGGGCGACGCAGGTCGCGGTGCTCTCCGCGAACTACATCGCCAAGCGGCTCGAGCCGCACTACCCGGTGCTCTACACCGGGCCCGGCGGGCTCGTCGCCCACGAGTGCATCATCGATCTGCGGCCGCTGAGCAAGGCGACCGGCGTCACCGTCGACGACATCGCCAAGCGCCTCATCGACTACGGCTTCCACGCGCCGACCATGTCGTTCCCGGTGGCCGGGACGCTGATGATCGAGCCGACCGAGAGCGAGGACCTGGACGAGCTGGACCGGTTCTGCGCGGCGATGATCGCCATCCGCGGAGAGGTCGAGCGGGTCGCCTCCGGCGTCTGGCCGGCCGAGGACAACCCGCTGCGGAACGCGCCGCACACCGCGGGGATGCTCAGCGGTGCGTGGGAGCACGCCTACAGCCGCGAGGAGGCCGTCTTCCCCGCGGGTGTGGCCGCCGCCGACAAGTACTGGCCGCCGGTGCGCCGGATCGACCAGGCCTTCGGTGACCGGAACCTGGTCTGCTCCTGCCCGCCCCTGGACGCCTACGAGGCGTGAGGGCCCAGAGAGCCGCGCGGGCGGCCCGCCGCGCGGCTCTTCGCGCGCCTAGGCGGCTGTCACCACCGCCGCCAAGGGGCGGTGCGGGGCGATGACCGTGCCGTTGGGCAGCAGTTCGCCGGTGTCCTCGAAGAGCAGGACCCCGTTGCACAGGAGGCTCCAGCCCTGCTCCGGGTGGTGAGCCACGGGGAGCGCGGCCTCCCGGTCCGCGGACTCTGCTGTCGGGCACGATGGCTGGTGCTGGCACATGGATGGGTTCTTTCGCTGCGTAGTGATCTCGATGATGTCGGCGTCCGTGCTGCGGCTGGAAGTCATGTCCATGGCCGCCCCCCGTTTTCAGTCGGTCGGGACCCAGTCTCGCCCTGTCGGCGTCGATCCGCAGGGATTTCGTAGCAGCGGTCCTCACTGGAGCAAGACGCGTCACCCGTGCGGGCGGTTCAGCGTAACTGCACTGTCCCTTCGGATGGTTCGGGGTGGCCCGAGCGGACTAGTCCACTCATGGCACGGCTGTGCCCCGCGGCCTGGACGGCGCGGGGCACGGGCCTGAGAGGCGTCGAACGGCTCCGGCCGGCTCAGGCGAGCAGGGCGGCGCGCGGGGAGGTCAGCCGCAGGGCGAGGACCGGTAGCAGCTCCGCCACCCGGTGCGGACGGTAGGCCGCGATCCCCGGGGGCGCCGGGGCGAGCGGGACCAGGATGTCGTCGGCCGCCGGAGCGCCGCTCTCGGCGTCGGCCGTGTGGTCACCGTGCAGCCACAGGGTGAGCATGTACAGCTCCGGGACCGACAGCAGCCGCGGCTGGTACGTCTTCGGCAGGGACTCCGCCTGGCGCAGGGCGCGCTCGGTGGAGGTGATGTAGGGGCCCTCGAAGAAGTGCGAGAAGGTCCAGCCGTCCGGAGTGAGCATCGTGTCGGCGGCGGCCACCGCCCGGTCCGCGCAGCGCACCAGGAACCGCCAGCTGGTGAGGCGGGCGGCGGTGGGCCGCCCGGTGGTCTCGGTGATGCGGTCCAACACGTAGACCGGCAACGGGAGTTCGGGAGTCACCGGTCCCTGCGCGGCGCGCAGGGACGGGGTGCGGGCCTCACGGACGGCGGTGGGGGAACTCAGAGCCGTGAGGACGCTGCGCAGGGCGGGCGCGGGAGCCGGGGGGACGTGCAGCGGCATGGTGGGTCGCCTCTCATTCGACAGGCACGTGGTGCGAGGGCGGTGCGGGACGAGCGGACGGCGCTGTCTGCTGCGGGTGCGCGAAAAATCCGCGATGTGACGCGGGCCAGAGGGGGCGGGGCCGCGATGCGGTCGCCAACTCTCTGTCTCCGTTCGCGGAGTTTATACGACATATGTTCACACGGTGTTTCCGCTACCAGCGCGGGTGAGGTACGCAAGGGCCTATTCGGCCGTCGCCGCAGTGGTGTTCTGTCGGCGCCCGTCCGATTTCGTAGCAGCCTTACCCCGGTGACCTCGGCGTTGCCCGACCGGGCGGTCGGCTGAATCTCGTCGGCGTTTTTCACCAGGGATTCCCAGGTGAATCCGTAAAACGCCCCATGCCTAAGGAATGTGCCGCCGGGTAACCGCATCGAGCGTACTGCTCCGCGGACCCGCGCGGGGCGTTATCGATCACACCTGTTGGGCATCATCCACCGTGACACGCGGCCGGATCGTCGGGCTGCCCATGCGAGGAAGGATGCTCCCATGGGGGAGAAGGTCGCTGCGGCGGCGGTCGGCCGGACCGACCGCCGGGCCTACCGGCAGAAGGTGCAGGAGTGCCTCGCGGGGCTCGGGCGGCTCTTGGACGAGAAGCGGTTCGACAAGCCGAAGAATCTCATGGGCCTGGAGATCGAGCTGAATCTGGCGGGGCCCGACGGGATGCCGCGGATGATGAATGCGGAAGTACTGGAGCGGATCGCCAGCCGGGATTTCCAGACCGAACTCGCGATGTTCAATCTCGAAGTGAATATCGCCCCGCACGCCCTCGGCGGCCGGGTTCTCGACCAGCTCGCCGAGGAGCTGCGCACCGGCCTCGGGTACGCCCACCGCAAGGCCAATGAGGTCGACGCGGGAATCGTGATGATCGGCATCCTGCCGACGCTGCGGGCGGCCGACCTGGTCTCCGCGAACCTCTCGGACGTGGACCGCTACACCTTGCTCAACGAGTCGATCGTCGCCGCCCGCGGCGAGGACTTCGCCCTCGACATCGACGGCGTCGAGCGGCTGACCTGCACCTCTTCCTCGATCGTGCCCGAAGCGGCGTGCACCTCGGTGCAGTTGCACCTCCAGGTCACCCCGAACCGGTTCGCCGCCGTGTGGAACGCGGCGCAGGCGGTGGCGGCGGTGCAGATCGCGATGGGCGCCAACTCGCCGTTCCTCTTCGGGCGCGAGCTGTGGCGGGAGTCGCGCCCGCCGCTGTTCCAGCAGTCGACGGACACCCGCCCGCCCGAGCTGGCCGCGCAGGGAGTACGGCCGCGGACCTGGTTCGGGGAGCGCTGGATCGACTCGGCCTACGACCTCTTCGAGGAGAACCTGCGGTACTTCCCGCCGCTGCTGCCGGTCCTCGACGACGAACAGCCGCTCGACGTGCTCGACCGGGGCGGTGTGCCGAGCCTCGCCGAACTCGTGCTGCACAACGGCACGGTGTACCGCTGGAACCGGCCCGTCTACGACGTCGCCGACGGCGTCCCGCACCTGCGCGTGGAGAACCGGGTGCTGCCGGCCGGTCCCACCGTCACCGACGTCATCGCCAACGTCGCCTTCTACTACGGGCTCGTACGGGCCCTGGCGGAGGAGGCGCGGCCGGTCTGGTCGCGGCTGCCCTTCGACGCGGCCGCCCGCAACTTCGAGACCGCCTGCCGGGAGGGGATCGACGCCCGTCTGGAGTGGCCGCGCCGGGGCCGGTTCGGCGGGACCGAGCAGGTCGCGGCCACCACCCTCGTCCGGGACGAGCTGCTGCCGCTCGCGGCCGCGGGCCTGGACGCCTGGGGGGTCGAACCCGCCGACCGGGACCACTACCTGGGGGTGATCGAGCAGCGGTGCGCACGGCGGATGAACGGAGCGGCCTGGCAGGCGGCGACCTACCACCGGGCCCTGGAGAGCGGGCTGGAGCGCGAGGCGGCGCTCGCGGCGACCACGCGCCGCTACGCCGACCTGATGCACGCCGGTGAGCCGGTGCACACCTGGCCCGTCGGGTTGCCGGAGCCCGCGGTCCCGCTCGGCTGAGGAGCGCTCAGCCGCTCCGGGTGCCCGCCCGCACGATGGCCTTGAGGATCACCTGCTGGATGTCGGCCGGGTCACTGATCTGGTGGCCCGACCCACCGGTCGCCCCGGCGATCTGCTCGATCTCGTCCTTGTCGGTGGCCGGGCCGACGGCGATGACGATGAGCGGGACCGGGCGGTCCGGGTCGGCGAGACTCTCCAGCCGGGAGACGAGGTTGCTGCGCGAGATCGAGCCAGGGTCCTCATTGACCCCGTCGGTGACCAGGACCACCGCGTTGAACGTGTCGCTCCGGTACGACGCCGTCGCCTCCTTGTAGGCGGCGAGCGTCGTGTCGTAGAGGCCGGTCGCCCCGCCCGGGACCGGCTGGAGCGAGCGGAACGCGGCGGAGAGGCGGTCGCGCCGGGTGCCGGCGCCCGCCCGGCCGCCGAGGCGCCCGGTCGGCACGAGCTTCTTGTAGTCGCGCTCGCCGTCGAGCAGGGTCGAGAACTCCCACAGGCCGATCTCGTCCTGCGGTGTGAACGTCGACAGGGCCGCCAGCATCGACTCCTTCGTCACCTCCATCCGGGACCGGCCGCGGCCCGGCACCGGGTTCGCCATCGAGGCCGAGGCGTCCACGACCGTGGTGAGCCGGGCGCTCTGCACCGTGATCGTCCACATCCCGAGGGTCTCCTCGATCTCCTCCGCGCCCGCCGGCGGCGAGGCGGGCTCCGCGTACGGCTGCGGGGAGCGGGCACCGGCCCGCGCCGCGACCGCTTCGGGCGAGCCGCCGCCGTCGGTGCGAAAGCCGTGCCGCGCGAGGACGGCGCGGCCCGCGGGGGCGCCGAGCAGCGTCATGAACCGCAGGGCGGCACGGCTCTCGTCCGTGCTCAGGGCGTCCTCGCCGACCAGGGCGAACGGGTAGTCCAGCTCGGGTGAGCCGTCCTTCGGATAGAAGAGGTCGAGGGAGGGGCCGGTGGCGTCCCCGGCGTTGTGCGCGAAGGCGGCCTGTTCGGAGAGGATCAGCGCTTCGTTGCGGCGCGGATCGCCTCCTTCGGCGCCGGAACCGTCGTGCGGCACGGTCCCCATCAGCTGTCCGTCGCTGTCGGACGTGCGCTGAGAGAGGACCTTCGCCAGGGCGGCGGCCCGGGTGTCGCCGTCGCGGGATTCCTGCGCGCCGCCTGCCAGCTTGGTGAGCGCAAGCAGCCCGGTCGCGCTGCGGGCGGGGTCGGCGGCGCCCAGGCGCAGCGCGTCGTCCGCCATCGCGGCCCCGGCCAACTGCGCCCAGCTGTACGTCTTCGCGGGCCAGCCGAACGTCTTAGCGGCCGAGGGAACCATGCCGACGCCGATCGGCGACGTCGCCACGTTCCCGGCGGCGGTCACCCCGGTGCCCTTGGCGCCCTGTTCGACGCGCCGCAGCCACAGGTCCGAGTCCGGCACCCACACCTGGTACTCCGGGGCGCCCCGGCCGGCCCGGAGCGCGTCGGCGACCTGGTACGAGTCACGGGCGGTGACGGAGACGTCGAGGCAGCTGCCGTCCGAGGTGATCTTCTGCTCGCGGGCGGTGGTGGCCACGGCCCGCAGCGCGGGCGCCACGTCCGGCGAGGCGGCGACGTCGACGTGGACGGCGTCGCCGCAGGAGCCGCCGAGGCCGAGCAGATCGCTGCGGACCACCAGCGCCGTGCCGGCCGCGACGAGCAGGACGAGGGCTGCCGCGACGGCCACCGAGCGGCTCCGCGACCGGGGCCGGGGACCGGTCGCGGTGGTTCCGCGCTCGTCGGGCATGCTGCGGTGACGTCCCATGACGGTGGAGCCCCTCCCTGAGCCGCAAAGGCAGTTGCGATATAAGCGGTGGAGCAAGGGAGGTGTGGTGCGCCGGACAGCGGCGCTCGCCCCCCTCGGCCTGTCGCGCGCGCTCTTTCGTACCTGCATTCGAGACCCTAGTGGGGCGGCGTGCGGGATGCGGCGGGATTACCCAAGTGAGGCAGGTGTGCAGGTGGAGGCGGGGACGGTGGCCGGTTCTTCTTCCGACGAGCGGCTTTCGCGGCGATTCTTGCGGGACGAGACGCTGCTCGTACTGGGGCTCTCGCTCGGCGCGAGCGGGGTGTCCGCGCTGATCAGCTTCGTCGGCTCGGTCACCAGGCCCGGCGGCCTGAAGGACCAGGCGGCGACGCTCAACGCGTCGGCGGCGCCGGGCCGGCCGTGGCTCGATCTCGCCTGGCAGCTGTTCGGGATCGCGAGCGCGCTGGTGCCGGTCGCGCTCGTCGCGCACTTCCTGCTGCGGGAGGGCGCGGGCCTGCGCACGATCGGCTTCGACCGGACGCGGCCGTGGTCCGACGGCGCGCGCGGCGCCGCGATCGCCGCCGTGATCGGCAGCACGGGCATCGCCTTCTACCTCGCGGCGCGCGGCCTCGGCTTCAACCTGACCGTGGTGCCCGAGGCGCTGCCCGACGTCTGGTGGAAGTACCCGGTGCTGATCCTCTCCGCGGTGCAGAACGCCGTGCTCGAAGAGGTCATCGTCGTCGGGTATCTGCTGCGCAGGCTCGGCCAGTTGGGCTGGACACCGGCCACGGCGCTGGTCGCGTCGTCCCTGCTGCGCGGCTCCTACCACCTGTACCAGGGCATCGGCGGGTTCTTCGGGAACCTCGCGATGGGCGTCGTCTTCGCCTACCTGTACCGGCGCTGGGGGCGGGTGGGACCGCTGGTCGTGGCCCACTCGCTCCTGGACATCGGGGCGTTCGTCGGATACGCGCTGCTCGCGGGCAAGGTCGACTGGCTGCCCACCGCGTGACTCCTACGCGTACAGGGTGCCGTCGATGACCGTGACCGCGTTGCCGGTCAGCAGGGTGCGTGCGCCGTGCAGCTCCACGCGGACCAGACCGGTACGGGCCGAGGCCTGGAGGCCGGTGAGGCGGGTGCGGCCCAGGCGTGGCCCCCAGAACGGGGCGAGCGCGGTGTGGGCGCTGCCCGTCACCGGGTCCTCGTCGATGCCGATGCGCGGGAAGAAGCAGCGGGAGACGAAGTCGTGCCCCCGGGCCGGGTCCTCGGCGCGGGCCGTGGCGATGACGCCGCGCTCGAAGCCCCGGGCCAGGGCCGCGAGGTCGGGGGCGAGCGCCCGGACCGCCTTCTCGTCGGCCAGCTCCACCAGCAGGTCGCCGACCGAGGCGCCGGTGTCGTGCGCGGAGAGCGGCCGCGCGCCCAGCGCCTCGGCGAGTCCGTCCGGCACCGGCTCCTCGGTGAGCGGCGCCGTCGGCAGGTCGAGGGTGTACGCGCCGTCGTCGCCCGGCGCGGCGACGAGGACGCCGCTGCGCGTGGCGAAGCGGACCGGGCCCCGGGTCGTGCCCGTGGTGTGCAGCACGTGCGCGGTGGCCAGGGTGGCGTGGCCGCACAGGTCGACCTCGGTGCCGGGCGTGAACCAGCGCAGGGCCCAGTCCGCCTCGCCGCCCGCGGGCAGCGGGTGCGCGAAGGCGGTCTCGGCGTGGTTGACCTCGGCGGCGACGTGCTGGAGCCAGGCGTCCTCCGGGAAGGCGTCGAGGAGGAGGACGCCGGCGGGGTTGCCGGTGAAGGGGCGGGCGGTGAAGGCGTCGACGACACGAATGCGCATGCCGGGGACGGTAATGCGGCTCCGGGCGCCCCGGCCAAGGCCAATCCGGGGTGCCTGGCCCCTTTTCCCGTTTTCCCGTTCCCCCCGCCTCAGCGGCGTACGAGGACGGCGTGGGTGACCGCGTCCGAGCTGACGAGTTCGGCGACGCGGTAGCCCGCGACGCCGTCCGGGACGCGGTCGAGCAGCCGCTCGCCGCGGCCCGCGAGAAGCGGGGCGATGGTCAGGTGGAACTCGTCGACCAGGCCGGCGCGCAGGTACTGCTGGATCGTGGCCGGACCGCCGCCGAGCCGGACGTCGCGGCCCCGCGCCGCCTCGAAGGCGCGCCGCAGCACGGTCTCGACGGGCTCGTCGGTGAAGTGGAACGTGGTGCCGCCCTCCTTGGGGACCGAGGGGCGCAGGTGGTGCGTGTGGACGAAGACGGGGTGGTGGTAGGGCGGGTTGTCGCCCCACCAGCCGGTCCAGGACTCGTCCTGCCACGGGCCGCGCTGCGGTCCGAACATGTTGCGTCCCATGATCGTGGCGCCGATGTTCTCCTCGCTGCGCGCGATGAAGCCGGCGTCGATGCCGCTCTTGCCGTCGGCGTGGTCGCGCATGGCGGCGAACATCCAGTCGTGCAGTCCCTCCATCCCGTCCCCGAAGGGCGCGTCGAGGCGCTGGTCCACCCCGGTGGCGAAGCCGTCGAGGGTGACGGTGACGTTGTGGACGCGGAGCTTGGGCATGGTGTTCTCCCTGGTCGTGGCCGGTTGCCGGGGCCGGTTCGGCTCGGCCCGGCACTCCTGCGTCGAACGCGGAGGGCCGGAATCGACAGCCGGTCGAAAGTGGTTGTCAAAAGACGTCTTCCGATATATCGTTGAGGCATCGCGATCGGTCAATGATCGCGCTTCATCGCACCGCACGAGTCTTGACGAAAGGGCTGATTCCCATGCATACCCACGGACACGACCACGGACATGGACACTACGGACCCGGCCGCGAAGGCCGGGGCGGATTCGAGCGCGGCGGCTTCGACGGCCGGCGCGCGGCGTTCGGGCCCTTCGGTCCGGGCTTCGGCGGGCCCGGCCCCTGGGGCGGGCGCGGCGGCCGCGGTGGCGGGCCCCGGGGCCGAGCGCGCCGCGGCGACGTGCGCGCCTCGATCCTGGCCCTCCTCAAGGACCGTCCGATGCACGGCTACGAGATGATCCAGGAGATCGCCGAGCGCAGCGGCGGCGCGTGGAAGCCGAGCCCCGGCTCGGTCTACCCGACGCTGCAACTGCTCGAGGACGAGGGCCTGATCACCAGCGCGAGCGAGGGCGGCAAGAAGCTCTTCTCGCTCACCGAGGCAGGCGGTACGGCCGCCGAAGAGGGGCCCGAGGCTCCTTGGGAAGAGGCCGGCCGCGGCGTCGACTGGGAGGCCATGAACGAGATCCGGCAGGCCGGCTTCGGTCTGATGGAGGCGTTCGGCCAGGTCTGGAAGACCGGCAGCAAGGGGCAGCGTGAGAAGGCGCTCTCCGTCATCAACGAAGCGCGCAAGAAGCTGTACCTGATCCTCGCCGACGAGGACTGACCCGCGTGCGGGTCCAGCCGCAGGGCAGAGCAGGCAAGGGGCGTCCCGTACTTCGCGTACGGGACGCCCCTTCGTGTGCGGGCCGGCCCGGCGGGGGAAGGCGGGCCGGCCCGGCTCAGGCCACCAGGCCGGCCAGGCGGCGCAGCGACTCGTGCAGGGCCGCCGTCGCCGAGTCCTTCAGCTTCCCTGCCATCAGCGAGACGGCGGCGCCCGTGAACTCGCCGTAGGCGCGGACGGTCGTCGCGTCGCCCTGCGGGGTGAGGGTGTAGCGCGTGCCGACGTTCACCCCCATCGGGCCCTTGCCCCTGATGGCGAGCGTGCGCGGGCTCTCCAGCTCCTCGACGGTCCAGGTGACCTCGGCCGGGAAGCCCATCAGCCTCATGGTCTCCTCGAACTGCCCGCCGACCGCCAGCGACGTGGGGGCGCCCTTGGGGAAACCGGTGTGGGTGGTGTTCCACTCCCCGTACGAGGTGAAGTCGGTGAGCTGGGCCCAGACCTTCTCCACCGGCGCGTCGATCCGTGCTTCCGCGCTGACTTCGGCCATGCGGCCACCCCTTCGTGAAGAGAGCTGTGCGGGCTGTGGTGTCGCGGAAAGTAGCCGCACGGCCGCGAACATTCAATACTGACGACCCGTCAGAAAGCGTCGGAACCCGTGCGTCGGCGGCCGGTGCCCACGCGCTCGATCCGCGCCGCGTCGAACAGGTCGTACGCGCGCGGGTGCGGACCCTCGTCGTGGCAGTGCCAGGCCTCCCAGAACAGGTCGGCGGGGCGCGCGTCGTCCGGGGCGTACACCCGGTACACGTACTGTCTGCCGTCGCTCGCGGGCAGGGCCACGAGCCAGCACCCGCTCTCCATGTCTGTGACGGACGAGTGCCGAGGGGGTGGCGGTTGCGGGCCGGACCGCGTGGGGACGGCCGGAGCGGAACTCTCCTCCCTGAGGAGGAGAAGCCGGGCGTCGGTGCCCACCTTGTGTCGGACGCGAAGATGCTCCCCTCCGGGGATGTTCCGCTGCCTCCCGGCTGATGAGGTGGAGTACGTGCAAAGCCCCATCCCGTCGGACGCCACCGCGTACGGTCACCCCCAGGAAGAAGCGCCTCCGCTGAGCGACGCGCCGCTCAGCGACGAGCTGGCCCTGGCCGTCGTACGGGCCCGGCGGCGCGCGACGCGGGACGCGGACCGGCAGATCGACACCGCGCATCTGCTCCACTCCCTCCTGGAGAGCGACCCCGGCGTGCGTGCGGCCTTCGACGACACGGGACAGGTCGCGCGGCTGCTCGGCTACCTCGTGCAGCGCAGCATCGGGTACGGGCTCCAGTGGCAGGGGGCCGTGGAGGACTCCGGCACGGTGCCCGTTCCCGGCGGCGCCCTCGTCTGGTCGCCGCAGGCCGCGGCGGCGATGGAGGCGGGTGCCGGGCGGGCCGCGCTCCGGGGAGAGGAGCGGGCGCGCGGGGCGGACGTCCTGGCGGCGCTCGCGGCGGACGGGGAGTGCCGCGCGGTCGAGGTGCTCGGGCGGGCCGGGGTGGATGTGGCGCGGCTGCGGCGGGCGCTGGGCTGACGGCCTGGGTGCAGTCCGTTCCGTGAGACAGGGGTCATCGGGGGTGACGGTCCTGACCGCCCCTGTCATGATGTGCCGGTGCACGGGTCACAGGAGTCTGAGAAGCAGCAGGTAACAGGTGGGCGGGGCTTCGGTCTGGGGCTCGCCCTGATCTCCGCGCTCGCGTTCGGCGGGTCCGGCGTCGCGGCCAAGCCGCTGATCGAGGCGGGGCTCGACTCCCTCTCCGTGGTGTGGCTGCGCGTCGCGGGCGCGGCTCTCGTCCTGCTCCCCGTCGCCTGGCGGCACCGCGGGCTCGTACGGCGCAGGCCCCTGCTGCTCCTCGGGTTCGGGCTGCTGGCCGTCGCCGGCGTGCAGGCCTGCTACTTCGCGGCGATCTCCCGCATCCCGGTCGGCGTGGCCCTGCTCGTCGAGTACCTGGCGCCCGCCCTGGTCCTCGGCTGGGTCCGCTTCGTCCAGCGCAAGCCCGTGACCCGCGCCGCCGCCCTCGGCGTGGTGCTGGCCGTCGGCGGACTCGCGTGCGTGGTCGAGGTGTGGTCCGGGCTGCGCTTCGACGCCCTCGGGCTGCTCCTCGCGCTCGGCGCGGCCTGTTGCCAGGTCGGCTACTTCGTCCTGTCCGACCAGGGCAGCGACGCGGGGGCCGCCGGTGGCGAGGTGCCCGATCCGTTCGGCGTCATCGCGTACGGGCTGCTGGTCGGCGCCGCCGTGCTCACCGTCGTCGCCCGTCCCTGGGGCATGGACTGGTCGGTGCTCGCGGACAGCGCGACCATGAACGGCACCGCCGTGCCCGCCTGGCTCCTGCTCTGCTGGATCGTGCTGCTCGCCACGGTCGTCGCCTACCTCACCGGTGTGGTCTCCGTCCGGCGGCTCTCGCCCCAGGTGGCCGGCGTCGTCGCCTGCCTGGAGGCGGTCGTCGCCACGGTCCTCGCCTGGGTGCTGCTCGGCGAACACCTGTCGGCGCCGCAGTTGCTGGGAGGTGCGGTTGTGCTGACCGGGGCGTTCATCGCACAGTCCGCCAAGCCGGAGGGGCCGGTGCCCGAACCGGCCGACGCACCGGAAACCGCGTTGTCCCGCTCGGGCGGGCCCGTCTAGGGTGTCGGTCATGCATGCACGCGCGCTCGTTCTGCCGCCCCCGGCCCTCTAGGGCCTGTCCGGCTGTTCAGGCCGGACCCGGGCCGGTGCGGTGAAATGACCGCCCGGCGAGACCGTCACCCTCCGGTGGCGGTCCGCCGGTGCTGTCCGACCACCGGACCGCCCGTGGGCGGGCGTCGATCCTCCGTGACCGGACGGATCCGCCTGCCGGGCCCCCGCGCGGGCGGCCGCCGCTTCTCCGTACAGCCTGCTCCGGGCAGCTCCCGGGCGGGGCCACGGCCGCCCGCCGAGGACGGTCCGTGTCCCCGGTCCCGCCCTGGCGGGACCCCTTCCGTGGAGATCCACGTGTCGCATGCTGTCCCGACCGGCTCAGCCGTGTCCGCTTCCGCCGCTTCCGCCACTTCCGCCCCCTCGTCCGCTCCACGCCCGGCGCCCCGGCCGCCGGTCTCCCGCGGGTTGCTGTATCTCGTCGTCGCCGGTGTCGCCTGGGGCACGGCGGGCGGCGCCGCCTCCCTCGTGTTCCGGCAGAGCGATCTCGGTTTCGCCGCCCTGTCGTTCTGGCGGTGCGCCGGCGGTCTCGCGCTGTTGACGGCCGCCCGGGTGGTGCGGGGCCGGTCCGCCGGCCGCCCCGCCGAACCGCGCGGCCGTATGCTCCTGCGCCACACCGTGCTCGGGCTCTGCCTGAGTCTGTTCCAGACGGCCTACTTCGCCGCCGTGGCGGCGACCGGCCTCGCCGTGGCCACGGTCGTGACGCTCGGCGCGGGCCCCGTGCTCATCGCGCTCGGGGCACGGCTGGCGCTGGGGGAGCGGCTCGGCCGCGGCGGCGTCGTCGCGGTCGCGGGCGCGCTCGGCGGGCTCGCGGTGCTCGTCCTGGGGGACGGGAGCACGACCGTCCGCCCGGCGGGCGTGGCCTGGGCGCTCGCCTCGGCCGCCGGGTACGCCGTGATGACACTGCTCACGCGGTGGTTCGGCCGCGGCGGCCGGGCCGGTGACCAACTCGGCACGACCGTCGGCACGTTCGCCGTCGCCACGCTCGTGCTGCTGCCGCTCGGCGCGGCCGACGGCCTGGTCCCGCACACGGCGCACCCCATGGCGGTCCTGGGCCTGCTGGCGTACACGGCGTCCGTGCCGACGGCGCTCGCCTACGCCCTGTACTTCGCGGGCGCGGCCGTGGTGCGCTCCGCCACGGTGTCCGTGATCATGCTGCTCGAACCGGTGGCCGCGGCCGTCATCGCCGTGACCCTGCTGGGGGAGCGGCTGACCGCGGCCACGACGGCGGGTACGGGGCTGTTGCTGGCGGCGGTCTGCGCGTTGGCGGTGGCGGAGGCGCGGACGGGGGGTTGAGCGGGGTCTTTGCCGATGGGTGGGCGGTTCGGTGAGGGCGGTGTTTCGGAGGCGCGGGGGAAGGGTGCACCGGCCGCCGGCTCGGCACGGTCGGTCGATCGGCCCGGATGGCTGACCGCCCGGGCTCATCGATCCGGCCGGCGGGCGCTCCGTACCCGGGCCGACTGATCCGGCCCGCCGTTACGCGCTCTGGCGGCGCCGTCGTTGTTCCGTGCGGGCGGCGGTGTCGCCCGGGCCGGACCGCTCGGCGAGGCCCGCGGCGATGCGGTCCTGGACTTCCCGCGGCTTGTGCCCGGCGTATTTGAACTTCGCCCGCACGTCCGTCACTTCGAGCCGCAGCACCCGGATGCCGGGCAGCATCCGGGCGAACGGCGCGCCCTCGGAGGCCACCGGCGCGGTGGTGCCGGCCGGCTGGAAGTGGCCGACCTGCCGGTCGAGCAGGACCGCCTTCTCCCGCGGGTCGTCCACGACGTGGGCCCGGCACCGGAGTTGGACGGCGGTGTACACGCTGGTCGGCGTCCCGTGCTCGGCCGGGGCGCCGGGCGGCGCCTGCCACGGACCGGGGACGAACGCGTACGCGTCGACGACGCTGAGCAGTACCTCGGGGTCCGCGTCGAGCGCGGGCCACACCGGGTTCGGCCGGGCGAGGTGGGCGAGGGCGCTGCCGAACTCCCCGCCGCCCGACGGGTCGTACGCGAAGTGCAGGGGCTGGACGAAGGGCGGCTCGCCCGGCAGCCCGTTCACCGCGAGCTGCCCGAAGTCGCGGGTGGCGAGCCACCGTTGCCACTCGGCCGTGGAACGGGCCGCGTCCCAGGGGTGGATAAGCATCACAGGTCCCGCAGGTACACGGGGACCTCGATGCCCTCGGCGAGGTCGTCGGCCGGCACGAGCGGACCGTACCCCTGGCGCAGGGGGACGAGGCCGGTCCAGTGCGGCAGGTCCAGGTCCTCGGGGTCGTCGTTCGGGCCGCCGGTGCGCAGCTTCGCCGAGACCTCGGCGAGGTCCAGGCTGAGCACGGCCGTCGCGGCGAGCTCCTTGGCGTCGGCCGGGCGCGAGTCGGCGGAGCGGCCCGGCACCACGTGGTCGACGAGCGCGTCCAGGGCGAGCCGCTTCTCGTCCGGGTCCCTGACCTGGTGCGCGGTGCCGTGGATCACCACGGAGCGGTAGTTGAGGGAGTGGTGGAAGGCGGAGCGGGCCAGTACCAGCGCGTCCACGTGCGTCACCGTCAGGCACACCGGAAGCCCCGGGTCCTGCTGCCCGGCCATCCGCAGCGGCCGCGAACCCGTGGACCCGTGCACGTAGAGGCGCTCGCCCACCCGGCCGTAGAGCGTGGGGAGCACGACCGGGCGGCCGTCGCGCACGAAGCCGAGGTGGCAGACGTAGGCCTCGTCGAGTATCGAGTGCACCAGCTCGCGGTCGTACGCGGCGCGCTCCTTGGAGCGGGTCGGTACCGTGCGCGCCGTGGGGGCGTAGGCGGTGGCTGACGGCTCGGGGGCGTCACTCATGTTGCGGACTCCATTGCACTAGTGCAAACTGTGGTTTGTGCTAGAAGAGTATCCGATCACTGGGCGGCGCGCGGCGGAGATTTCTGCCAGCGTCGAGCGCGCGGTGGCCGAAGGGGAGCTGGAGCCCGGACAACTGCTGCCGCCGATGCGGGAGTTGGCGCAGCGGCTGGAGGTGAATCCCAATACGGTCGCCGCCGCGTACCGCACCCTGCGCGAGCGCGGGGTGATCGAGACCGCGGGCCGCCGGGGCAGCCGCGTGCGCCCCAAGCCGGCCACCAGCGCGCGGGAGCGGATCAGGGTGGACGTGCCGCCGGGGGTGCGGGACGTGTCCGACGGCAACCCCGACACGGCGCTGCTGCCCTCGCTCGTGGAGGCCTTCGCCGCCGCGGCCGCCGCCGCGGACCGTGCGCCGGTGCTCTACGGCGACGATCCCCTGGACCCGGAGCTGGTGCGCCGGGCCCGGGCCGACCTGGCGCGTGACGGGGTGCCGGACGGGCCGGTGGCCGTCGCGTCCGGGTCGCTGGACGCGATCGAGCGGGTGCTCGTCGCGCACCTGCGGCCGGGGGACGCGGTCGCCGTCGAGGACCCCGGATGGGGCAGCATGCTGGACCTCGTGCCCGCCCTCGGTCTGCGGCTGGTGCCGGTCGGAGTGGACGACGACGGGCCGTTGCCGGACGACGTCGGGGCGGCGCTGCGCGAGGGGGCGCGGGCCCTGGTCGTGACGGGCCGGGCGCAGAACCCGACCGGCGCCGCCGTGAGCGCGGGGCGGGCGCGGGCGCTGCGGGCCCTGCTCGCGGGCCACCGGGACGTGCTGCTCATCGAGGACGACCACGGGCACGGCATCGTCGATCTGCCGCCGCATCCGCTGGCCGGGGTCACCCACCACTGGGCGTTCGTCCGCTCCGTCGCCAAGGCGTACGGCCCCGACCTGCGGCTCGCGGTCTTCACCGGAGACCCCGGCACGGTCGACCGGGTCCGCGGCCGCCAGCGGCTCGGCCCCGGCTGGGTCAGCCGCGTCGTCCAGCGGGCGGTCGCCGAGCTGTGGGCGAGCGGTGCCGTGGATGCGCGGACCGTCGCCGCCTCCTACGGCACGCGGCGCGACGCGCTCATCGCGGCCCTCGCCGAGCGGGGCGTCACCGCGCACGGGCGCAGCGGCATGAACGTGTGGATCCCGGTGCCCGACGAGACCGGCGCGGTGGCGCGGCTGCTCCACGCGGGCTGGGCGGTGGCGCCGGGCGCCCGGTTCCGGATGGGCGCCGGGCCGGGCGTGCGGATCACCGTGTCCCGGCTGGCCCCCGCGGAGATCGGGGTGGTGGCGGACGTGGTGGCGGCGGCGGTGGCGGCCACCGGGCCTGCGCCGGGGAGGTCCTACGCCTGACGCGAAGGAGCTGTCGGCCGGGCGGGAGGGACGACGCCGGACCCGGCGGGGTCATCGGCGTCAGGGCGGCTCCGGGTGGCTCGGGACTGGGTGAGGGCCGCGCCCGCCAGGACGATCACCGCGCCGACCGGGGTCGACCAGGTCAGGGACTCGCCGAGGACGGCGACGCCCGCCGCGGTGGCGATGACCGGGATGAAGTACGTGACCATCTGCGCGGTCGTCGGGCCGACCTCCGCGACCAGGCCGTACTGGATGAGGACCGCAAGGCCCGTGCCCAGGGCGCCCAGGGCGACGACGGACAGGAGCGGGACCACCGCGAAGTGGCGCGGCCAGGACGTGAACAGCGGGGTGACGACGGCCAGTTGGACGGTGGCCAGCAACAGCTGGGCGCCGGTCATGGACAGGTGCGAGTGACCGGTGTGCGCGAGGGTACGGCGCAGGTAGATCCAGCCGACCGGGTAGCTGAAGGAGGCGAGCAGAGCCAGCGCCGTGCCCGTCACGTCCAGGCCGTGGAAGCCCTGCCAGACGCCCAGGACCGTCAGCACCCCGAGGAAACCGAGGCCGAGGCCCGCGACCCGGCGCCGGGTCGGGCGGTCCTCCGAGAGGGCGACCAGGGACAGCGCCATGCCCCACAACGGTGACGTCGCGTTGCAGATGCCGGCCAGCGTGGAGGGGATCGTCTCCTCGGCGAAGGCGAACAGGGAGAAGGGCAGCGCGTTCAGGAGGAACGCCGCGACCGCGAGGTGGCCCCACGTACGGGCGCCGCGCGGCAGCCGCTCCCGCTTCACGGCCATCGCCACGGCCAGCACCACCGTGCCGAACAGCAGCCGCCCGAAGGTGACCTGGAAGGGGGCGTACCCGTCCGTGCCCACCTTGATGAGCAGGAAGCTGAAGCCCCAGATGAGGGAGAGCCCGCCGAAGCGCAGCCGCCAGTCGAGGGCGTGGCGCGGCCGGGCCGGGAGCGGGGCCGGCGTCGAGGTCGGGATCGGGCGCTGGGAGGCCGGTGCGGTGCGGGCCCCGGCAGGGGTGGCGGTGCTCATGACCGCAAGGATCGCGTGCGCCGTTCTCTTAGCACAAGCGAGATTCTGTGCTCGGTATCGCTTAGCATCGCTTACATGTTGAACCTGGAGCGGCTACGGGTGCTCGACGCGCTCGCCCGGCACGGCTCGGTGAGCGGCGCCGCCGACGCCCTGCACGTCACCACCTCGGCCGTGTCGCAGCAGATGGCCAAGCTGGAGCGCGAGGCCGGCCAGCAGCTGCTCGCCAAGCACGGGCGCGGCGTGCGGCTCACCGACGCCGGACGGCTGCTCGCCGACCACGGTGCGCGCATCCTGTCGCAGGTCGAGCTGGCCCAGTCCGACCTGGAGGCGCAGCGCGGCCAGGTCGTGGGGGAGCTGCGCCTGTCCGCGTTCCCCACCGCCGCGCGCGGCCTCTTCCCCGCCGCGCTGGCCGCCCTGCGCGCCGGCCACCCGCAACTGCGCGTACGCTCCCAGGAGCTGGAGCCCGAGGCGGGCATCGCCGGGGTGATCCGCGGCGACCTCGACATGGCGGTCGTGCTCGACTGGCACAACAAGCCGATGCCGCTGCCCGGCGGGCTCGCCAAGGCGAGCATCCTCGACGACCCGGCGGACATCGCGATGCCCGCGGGGCATCCGCTCGCGGACCGCGCCGAGGTCCGCCTGGAGGACTTCGCCGACGACGAGTGGATCACCTGGGGCGACGGCGAGTTCTGCCACGAGTGGCTGCTGTTCACGCTGCGCGCCCAGGGCGTCGAACCACGGGTCGGCCACCGTGCCGCCGAGACCCACACCCAACTCGCCCTGGTCGCCGCCGGACTGGGCGTGTGCGTGGCGCCGCTGCTCGGCCGCGACCCGGTGCCCCGAGGCGTCGTGACGGTGCCGGTCCGTCAGCAGGTGCGGCGCCATGTCTACGTCGTCTGGCGCGCGGACGCCGACCGGCGCCCCTCGATCCGGGCGGCCGTGGAGGCGCTGCGGAAGGCGGGCGCCGACCTCGGCCGCGCGGCCGGCCAGGACTGACGCGCGCCCCGACGACGGCGCCCGCAAGGAGCCGTCCCGGCGCGCGGAGCCTACAGATCCGCCAGCTTGCGGAAGTCCCAGGACGCGATCTTGTCGGGGGTCAGCCGGGCCCAGGCGTGCCGGCCGTCGTGGACCATCTCGGCCATGCCGAAATTCTTCCGCGCGAACTCCCGCTCCACCGCGTCGAGTTCGGGACACTCCTCGCCCGTGCGCGGGGACTCGCCGACGAACGCCACGCGCCCGGACAGCTCCACCCCGCGCAACTCGCCGTACGCCTCACCCGCGTCGACGACCACCGCCACCCGCCCGTCGGCCCGCAGATCGGCCCAGCGCCGGCTGCGCGCCAGGGAGTACAGCCACAGCGACGTGCCGTCCCAGACGAACCAGAGCGGGCTGACGTGCGGCGTGCCGTCCGCCGACACCGTGGCCACCCGGCACGTGCGCTGCCCGGCCAGGAAAGTGTCCCGCTCCCGCGGGGTCATCATGATCCTGCGGCCCCGGCGCTGGGTGTCGGTCATGGGCGCCCCTGTTCGTCGTCCAACGGTGACGGTTCGTCAGGAAGGCAGCATGCGGCCTCTTCCGTGTCCGCGCAACGGTGGCTAGTCTCCAGCACCCACCACAGGGCCGACGAGCCGGCCAGCGTACAGGGGGAGCCATGGCGACGCGCGAGAACCTGGCGGAACTGCTCGATCCGGCGAGCACCGTGCTGCTGACCGTCGAGTGCCAGCGGGGCGTCGTCGGCACCGACAGCGCCCTGCCCGAACTGGCCGCGCAGGCACGCAAGTCCGGGGCGCTGATCCAGGTGGCGCGGCTCGTGGCCGCCGCCCACGACACCGGGGTCCAGGTGCTGCACGCCGTCGCCGAGCGCCGCCCCGACGGCCGCGGCGCCAACCGCAACGGCCGGCTCTTCCGTGCCGCCGAACGCCTCCCCGTCCAGCAGCTCTCGGGGTCCACGGCCGTCCGGATCGCCCCGCCGATCGAGGTCGCGGACGAGGACCTCGTCGTGCGCCGCCTGCACGGCCTGTCACCGATCGCCGGCACCGACGTCGACCCCCTCCTGCGCAACCTCGGCTGCCGCACCCTCGTCGTCACCGGCGTCTCCGCCAACGTAGCCATACCGAACGCCGTGTTCGACGCCGTGAACCTCGGCTACACCGTCGTCGTCCCCAAGGACGCGATCGCGGGGGTGCCCGCGGACTACATCCCCGCGATGATCCGGCACACGCTCGCGCTCGTCGCCACCGTCACGACGACGCCCGACGTGCTGGCCGCGTGGAAGCGCCCTAGGCGAGGCTGATCGAGTCGCCGCTGACCGTGATCTTCTTCTCCGGCAGCGGCCGGGTGGCCGGGGGGTTCGTGACGCTGCCGTCCTCGATCGAGAACCTGCTGCCGTGACACGGGCAGTCGATGGTGCCCTCCGCCACCTCGGTCACCGCGCATCCCGCGTGCGTGCAGGTGGTGGTGAAGCACTTGAACTCGCCTTTCTTCGGCTGCGTCACCACGACACCCGCGTCGGCGAAGACCTTGCCGCCGCCCTCCGGGATGTCGGAGGTCCTGGCCAGCTCGGAGCGGCCGGCCCTGGCGGACGCGGCCTTGCCCGCGGGTTCGGCGCCGCCGCCCTTCTCGTCGCCGCACGCGCTCAGCGCCGCCGCGAGCCCCGCGGCGCCGACCGCCGCGACGACGGTCCGGCGGGCGGGGGCCGCGCCGGGGGAGACGGATTCCTGTGCTGCGGTCATGCTCTGGTTTCCTTTCGGTGGGCGGACCTGGATCCCGTGGGGGTGCTTTCCCGTACGTGCGGTGATCCCGGAGCGTTCAACGCGGTGCCGATCTCCTAACCTGGGCGCATGCTCACCGATGTCACGGCGACCCGCTATGTCACCCCGATGAGGGAGGGCGGCTCGCTGCCCGGCCTGGTCGAGGCCTCCGATCTGACCTCCTACGTCATGAAGTTCACGGGCGCGGGACAGGGCCGCAAGACACTGGTCGCCGAGGTGATCTGCGGGCAGCTGGCGCGCCGGCTCGGCCTGCGGGTGCCGGAGCTGGTCACACTCGGCCTCGACCCGGTGATCGGCCTCGGTGAGCCGGACCCGCAGGTGCAGGAGCTGCTCAAAGCGAGCGGCGGCACCAACCTCGGGATGCGGTTCTTGCCGCGCGCGCTCGGCTTCGACCCGCTCGCGTACACCGTGGACGCCGAGGAGGCGGGGCGCGTCGTCTGGTTCGACGCGCTCGTCAACAACGTCGACCGGTCCTGGCGCAACCCCAACCTGCTGGTCCACGGCGGCGACCTGTGGCTCATCGACCACGGCGCCACCATGATCTGGCACCACAACTGGCGCACCGCGGCCGCCTGGACGGACCGGCCCTACGACGCCACCGACCACGCGCTCGCGCCGTTCGCACCCGATGTCGCCGCGGCCGCCGCCGCGCTCGCGCCGCTGGTCACCGGGGACCTCCTCGCGGAGGCGGCCGCCGACGTGCCCGACGTCTGGCTCGCGGACGAGCCGGGGTTCGAGAGCCCCGACGCGGTGCGCCGCGCGTACGTCGAGCTGCTGGCGGAGCGCGCCGCGACCATTCACGACCGCGTCGAGCTGCCCGCGGGCGGCCCGGCCGGGCCCGCGGGGACGACCGGCTGGGTGACGCGAGGAGAGGCACGATGAACGAGCGCGACGTCTTCGAGTACGCCCTGCTGCGGGTGGTGCCGCGCGTCGAACGCGGGGAGCGGATGAACGCAGGCGTCGTCCTGTACTGCCGCGCCCGGTCCTACGTCACCGCGCTCACCCATCTCGACGAGGCCCGCCTGCTCGCCCTCGACCCGGCGGCCGACGTGGTCGGCGTCCGCGCGCTCCTGGACGCCGTCGAGCGGCACTGCCGGGGCGGCGAGAGCGCCGGTCAGGCGGCGGCCGACGACGCGGGACGCCGCTACCGGTGGCTGATCGCGCCGCGCTCGACCGTGGTGCGGCCGGGGCCCGTGCACACCGGCCTGACGGCGGATCCGGCGGCCGAGGCGGAGCGCCTGCTCGACCTGCTGGTGCGCTGAACGGCGGACCGAGTGATCAGGGGCACCCGGCGGGTACGTTGACACCGCGTGCCAGGGCTTCTAGCGTCACCCGCACAGGGTACTAAGCGGTCGCTCACCTGTTCCGGGCGAGGCGGCCGCCCTCTAGGGCGAGGAGACCGAGAGCATGTCCACCACTGAGCAGCGCGTAGCGATCGTCACGGGAGCGGCGCGCGGCATCGGCGCCGCCACCGCCGTCCGGCTGGCCGAAGAGGGCCGCGCCGTGGCCGTGATCGACCTCGACGAGGCCGCCTGCAAGGACACCGTCGAGAAGATCACCGCCGCCGGTGGCAAGGCGCTCGCCGTCGGCTGCGACGTCTCCGACGAGGCGCAGGTCGAGGCCGCCGTCGCCCGCATCGCGGACGAGGTCGGCGCCCCCACCATCCTCGTGAACAACGCGGGCGTCCTGCGCGACAACCTCCTGTTCAAGATGAGCGCCTCCGACTGGGACACGGTCATGAACGTGCACCTGCGCGGCGCGTTCCTGATGTCCAAGGCCGTCCAGAAGCACATGGTGGACGCCACGTTCGGCCGCATCGTGAACCTCTCCTCCTCGTCGGCGCTCGGCAACCGCGGCCAAGTCAACTACGCCGCCGCCAAGGCCGGTCTGCAGGGCTTCACCAAGACCCTCGCCAAGGAACTCGGCAAGTTCGGCGTCACCGCCAACTCCGTCGCCCCCGGCTTCATCGTCACCGAGATGACCAAGGCCACCGCCGACCGCGTCGGCATGGGCTTCGAGGAGTTCCAGGCCGCCGCCGCCACCCAGATCCCGGTACAGCGCGTGGGCCGCCCCGAGGACATCGCCAACGCCATCGCCTTCTTCACCGGCGACGCGGCCGGCTTCGTCTCAGGCCAGGTCATGTACGTCGCCGGCGGACCGCTCAACTAGGCCCGGAGGCAACCGACATGACGACTTCCCCACTCCCGCCCCTGTCCGGCGACGTCGCGCTCGTCAGCGGCGCGAGCCGCGGTATCGGCTACGGCATCGCCGAGGCCTTCGTCGCGCGCGGCGACCGCGTCTGCATCACCGGCCGCGGCGAGGACGCGCTCAAGGAGGCCGTGGAGCGCCTCGGCTCCGAGCGTGTCATCTACGTGGCGGGCAAGGCCCACGACGAGGCGCACCAGGCCGCCGCCGTCGAACGCACCATGGAGGCGTTCGGCCGCGTCGACTTCCTCGTCAACAACGCCGGTACGAACCCGGTGTTCGGCCCGATGGCCGAGCTCGACCTGAACGTGGCCCGCAAGGTCTTCGAGACCAACGTGGTCTCCGCGCTCGGGTTCGCGCAGCAGACGTGGAAGGCGTGGCAGAGCGAGCACGGCGGGGCGATCGTCAACATCGCCTCCGTGGCCGGCGTCTCGGCCTCGCCCTTCATCGGCGCGTACGGCATGAGCAAGGCCGCCATGGTCAACCTCACGCTCCAGCTGGCCCACGAGTTCGCCCCGAAGGTGCGGGTCAACTCCATCGCGCCGGCCGTCGTGAAGACCAAGTTCGCGCAGTCCCTGTACGAGGGCCGGGAGGCCGAGGCCGCGGCCGGTTACCCGCTGGGCCGGCTCGGGGTGCCCGAGGACATCGGCGGCGCCGCCGCCTTCCTCACCTCGCACCAGGCCGACTGGATCACCGGGCAGACGCTCGTCGTGGACGGCGGCATCTTCCTCAACGCGGGCGTCGCCTGACGCGACAGAGCCGAAGACGCGCGAGCGCCGGCCGACGACGCGGCCATCGGCCGCCGAGGCCGGCATACGGCCCGCGCCGCTGAAGTGCCCCGCCGGGACAGGTAGTTGACCCGGCGGGGCACTGCGGTATGGTCTGCCGACCTTTGGCATGGCCGATCGAGGAGCGTGCGCGTGTTCAGACGGTTGCTTGCCCCGCGGACTCTGGTGGTGACCGCGGCGGCCGCCCTGGTCGCCGGGTGCGGTCTGCTGGACTCCGGCTCCGCCGAGGACGAGAAGCCGATCGTGGTGGGCACCACCAGCGCCCCGAGCACCCTCGATCCCGCAGCCTCCTGGGACGGCTCCTGGGAGCTGTTCCGCAACGTCTACCAGACCCTCGTCGCCTTCCCCTCCGGCGCCGCGGAACCGGAGGCCGACGCCGCCGCGTGCTCCTTCAGCGACTCCCGCAACCGCGTCTACCACTGCGAACTCCGCGAGGATCTGCGGTTCTCGGACGGCGACCGGCTCGACGCGGCCGCCGTGAAGTACTCCATCGACCGGATCCGCCGGATCGGCGTCAAGGGCGGGCCGGCCGGCCTGCTCGGGAGCCTCGACCGGGTCGAGACGCGGGGCGAGCGCGACGTGACGTTCCATCTGCGCAAGCCGGACGCGACGTTCCCGTTCGTGCTCGCCACCCCGGCGATGTCGCTCGTCGACCCCAAGGAGTACCCGGCCGGGAAGCTGCGGACGGACGGCCGGGTCACCGGCTCCGGCCCGTACGCGCTGGCCGCCTACACGGACGACAAGGAGGCGCGGCTCGTCCGCAACTCCCACTACGAGGGCTTCGCGGACCGCAAGAACGGTGCCGTGACGATCCGCTACTTCCAGCGGTCCGCGCAGATGGTCGCCGCCCTCAAGGCGAAGGAGATCGACGCCACCTTCCGCGGGCTGGCCGCCGAGGACGTCGTCGACCTCCAGGGCAAGCGGGACGCCGAGGGGCTGCAGCTCGTCGAGGGCGCGGGCACCGAGATCAGCTACCTCGTCTTCAACCCGGAGGACCCGTGGGCGGGCAAGCGCGCCGTGCGCCGGGCCGTCGCGCAGGTCGTCGACCGCGGAGCCCTCGCGCACGAGGTATACAAGGACACCGTCGAACCGCTGTACTCCATGGTCCCGCGGGGCCTGGCCGGCCACACCACCGACTTCTTCGACGACTTCGGCGACCCCAGCCCCGCCAAGGCGGCCGCGATCCTCGCCGCGGCGCACATCACCGCTCCGGTGCCGCTCACCCTCTGGTACACCACCGACCGCTACGGCTCGGCGACCCAGCCGGAGTTCGAAGCGCTCAAGGAGCAGCTGGAGGCCTCGAAGCTGTTCACCGTGACACTCAAGAGCCGGCCCTGGAAGACGTACGAGGCCGGGTACCGCGCCGGTGAGTACCCGGTGTTCGGGCGCGGCTGGTTCCCCGACTTCCCGGACGCCGACAACTTCATCGCGCCCTTCGTGGGCCGGGAGAACGCCCTGAACACGCCCTACGAGTCGCCCGAGATCACCGAGGACCTGCTGCCGCAGGCGCGCGGCGAGAGCGACCGGGGCGCCGTGGTGCGGCAGTTCGAGCGGGCCCAGCAGATCATGGCCGACGACGCCCGGCTGCTGCCGCTGTGGCAGGGCAAGCAGTACATCGCCGCGAGCGAGGAGATATCCGGCGGCGAACGCGCCCTCGACCCGTCGACGATCATGATGATGTGGGAGCTCCAGCGCAAGACCAGCTGGTGAGAGCGGACTCGGGGCGCTCGTTGTCAGTGGGCGCGGGTAGGTTCGTGGATATCGAAAGCGGCCCGTGCGTGGCGACACGCACGCGGCCGGGCAGGTGCCCGTACCCCGGAGGTTGTTGACGTGACCGACACCGCGATGCTGCCCGAGTCCTGGCGCGGCGTCCTCGGCGAGGAACTGCAGAAGCCCTACTTCAAGGAGCTCACCGAGTTCGTCGAGGAGGAGCGGGCCAGGGGACCCGTCTACCCGCCGCGCGAGGAGGTCTTCGCCGCGCTCGACGCGACGCCGTACGACCAGGTGAAGGTGCTGGTCCTCGGCCAGGACCCCTACCACGGTGAGGGCCAGGGCCACGGCCTGTGCTTCTCGGTGCGGCCGGGCGTGCGCACGCCCCCGTCGCTGCGGAACATCTACAAGGAGATGCAGGCCGAGCTGGGCACCCCGATCCCGGACAACGGCTACCTGATGCCGTGGGCCGAGCAGGGCGTGCTGCTGCTGAACGCGGTGCTGACGGTCCGGGCCGGCGAGGCCAACTCGCACAAAGGCAAGGGCTGGGAGAAGTTCACCGACGCCGTGATCCGGGCCGTCGCCGACCGCCCCGACCCGGCCGTCTTCGTCCTGTGGGGCAACTACGCGCAGAAGAAGCTCCCGCTCATCGACACCGAGCGGCACATCGTCGTGAAGGGCGCCCACCCCTCGCCGCTGTCGGCGCGCAAGTTCTTCGGCTCGCAGCCCTTCTCCCAGATCGACGCGGCGGTGGCGGCGCAGGGCCACGAGCCGATCGACTGGCGCATCCCCGATCTGGGCTGAGCCGCGCCTGCCCCCGATGGCCGGTGGCGGCCGTTAGCGTCGGACACCGCGACCGGCGCGCGACCGGTCAAGGACTTGGAGGAGCAGGTGGCAGACGAGCGCGAGCAGGCGGCGGACGACGCCATGATGACCCGCATCGGGCAGGTGGTCATGCTGGCGCACGCCGGGGACCGCGAGGAGGCGCGGGACCGCTTCCTCGGCCTGTGGTCGGAGATCGGTGAGGACGGGGACCCGTTGCACCGCTGCACCCTCGCGCACTACATGGCCGACACCCAGGACGACCCGGCCGACGAGCTGGCCTGGGACCTGCGGGCGCTGTCCGCCGCCGACGGGCTCACCGGCGAGCGGCTCGCGGCGCACGAGGGGTCCCTCGCGCTGCGGGCCCTGTACCCGTCCCTCCACCTCAACCTGGCGGCGGACTACGTGAAGCTGGGCCGCCCCGGCGCGGCCCGCGGCCAGCTGGACCGGGCCTGGGCGGTGGTCGACGCGCTCGGCGACGACGGGTACGGCGACGGGGTGCGCGCCGCACTGCGCCGGCTCGCCCAGCGGGTGGCGGCGCTGCCGGACGGCGCGGACGACGAGACCGGCCCGGCCGGGGAGGCCGGACGCGGCCCCGGTCGCCCCGGCGGCGATCCACTGGGACCGCCGCGCAGCGGGAGCTGAGCGGGCACGGCCAGTGGCACGGGCCCCCGGCCGAGTGTCAACCGCCGTAGGCGCCGCGGCAGATGACGGACTGCGGGCTGTCCGGGTCCCAGCCGCCGTACTTGCGGCCGAGCGCACAGACGTCGGCCGTGACCGGGGGAGCCTTCGGGGTGGCCGCGGGCGCGGGCGCGCGCCGGGGCGCGGGTGCCTGCGCCTTCGGACGCGGGGCCGCGCGCCGCGCCGGTGCCGCCGGACGCGGCGGAGGGGCCGGGGCCGCGGTGCGCGGGGCGGCGGGGGCGGGCCGTGGCGACGCGCCCGTGCGTTTCAGGGCCTCCCGCGCCGGGGCCTGGACCACCGGCCGGCCGGGGTGGCCCTCGGCGCGGGGTACCGGAGCCGTGACGGACGGACCGGACGGCGCCGGGGCGGCCGGCGCGCGGACGCTCACGCATCCGGACGCGGCGGTGGCGGTGACGGCGGCGGCCGCCGTCCACAGGAGCGCGGCTGAGCTGGGCTTTCGGAGCACCCGCGCCACTCTGCTGGATCGGCCGGGGGCAGGGGAACCCGAGCGGCCGAGGTTGGCCCGCACGGGTGACGGGGCGTGCCGGGGTGGACCCGGGCGCCGAGCCCGCCGTGCGGGGCGTGCGCGGGCCGGTGGCGCCGCGGCCGGCCCCGTATGCTGCCCGGACGCGACGGGGCAGGGCTACAGAGGAGTACACGGACGTGAAGGTCGGCTGCATCGGACTCGGGGACATCGCGCAGAAGGCCTATCTGCCCGTGCTCACCACGCTGGCCGGGGTGGAACTGCATCTGCAGACCCGGACCCCGGCGACCCTCGCGCACGTCGGCGAGCAGTTCCACCTCCCGCCCGACCGGCGCCACGCCGACCTGGACGCGCTGCTGGCGCAGGGGCTCGACGCGGCGTTCGTGCACGCGCCGACCGCCGTGCACCCCGAGATCGTGACGAGGCTCCTGGAAGCGGGCGTCCCCACGTACGTCGACAAGCCCCTCGCCTACGAACTCGCCGACTCCGAAAGGCTGGTGCGCCGGGCCGAGGAGGACGGCGTCAGCCTGGCCGTCGGCTTCAACCGGCGCCACGCCCCCGGGTACGCGCAGTGCCGGGAGCACCCGCGCGAGCTGATCCTGCTGCAGAAGAACCGGGTCGGACTCCCCGAGGAGCCGCGCTCGATGATCCTGGACGATTTCATCCACGTCGTCGACACGCTGCGCTTCCTCGTGCCCGGCCCGGTCGACGACATCACCGTGCGCGCCCGCGTCGAGGACGGCCTGCTGCACCACGTCGTGCTCCAGCTCGCGGGGGACGGCTTCACCGCGCTCGGCGTGATGAACCGGCTCAGCGGCTCCACCGAAGAGATCCTCGAAGTGTCCGGCCAGGACACGAAGAGGCAGGTCGTCAACCTCGCCGATGTCATCGACCACAAGGGCCAGCCGACCGTGCGCCGCCGCGGCGACTGGGTGCCCGTCGCCCGCCAGCGCGGTATCGAGCAGGTCGTGCTCGCCTTCCTCGACGCCGTGCGCGCGGGTCGCGTGGTCAGCGCCCGCGACGCGCTCGCCACGCACGAACTGTGCGAGCGGGTCGCAGCGGCTGGATGCAGACATTACGACAGCCAGACGTACGCGACCACGCACACCAGGTTCTGCTCGGTTGGGCCCGATCCGCACACGAGGGTCGGC